>JAXDGQ010000257.1:0-3305 GCA_034664965.1 Solirubrobacteraceae bacterium
CCGATCTGGCCCGGATCGCCCTACCGGCGGGCTGTTCTACAAAGCGGATGAAGGGATTCGAACCCTCGACCTTCGCCATGGCAAGGCGACGCTCTAGCCAGCTGAGCTACATCCGCGCGACTCGCGCATTCTAGCCCCCGAGGCGGGGGCGCGTCCATCGCGCCGGACGCTTCGCGATCGCGTGGCCGCTCGTCGCGGAGCGCGCAGGCGGCGAGCGCGGCGGCGCACCGGGAGCGCCATGCTCAGGCGGGCCGGCGAGCGGACACCTGGTAGACGGCGTTGTGCAACGTTTCAAAGCCGTGTCGCGCCGCTCGCAGGTACAGCCGCCAGACGCGCGTGCGCTCGGCGCCGGCGAGCTCCTGCGCGCGCTGCAGGTGTTCGTCCAGGCGCCTGCTCCAGTGAAGCAGCGTGACGGCGTAGTCCTCGCGAAAGCCCTCCACGTGCTGGGTGTGAAAGCCCGCTCGCTCCAGCGCCAGCTCGATGCGCGACAGCGCCAGCGGCTCGCCGTCGGGAAACACATAGCGCGTGGAGAACACGTCCTCAAGCGGTTTGTCGTCGGGGTTGAGCGTGGCGATGGCGTGATTGAGCAGGCGGCCGCCCGGGCGCAGCAGGGCGAGCAGCGAGCGCGCATAGCGGTCGATCTGGCTCTCGCCGACGTGCTCTGCCATGCCGATACTGGCGATCGCGTCAAACGAAGCCGGCGGCAGCTGGCGATAGTCGGCCACGCGGATCTCGACCTGCCCTGCGAGGCCGGCCCGGGCCACGCGCTCGCGCGCCAGCTCGGCCTGCGGCGGCGATAGCGTCACGCCGGTGACCTTCACGCCATAGTGCCGCGCCGCGTGGATCGCGAAGCTGCCCCAGCCGCAGCCGACGTCGAGCACGCTCATCGCAGGCTCCAGGGCGAGCTTGCCGGCCACCAGGTCGAGCTTGGCCAGCTGCGCCTCCTCGAGCGTGTGCGCTCCGCGCGAGAAGATCGCGCAGCTGTAGGTCATCGACTCGTCGAGGAACAGCGCGAAGAACTCGTTGCCGACGTCGTAGTGGTAGCGAACCGCGGCGGCGTCGCGCTCGACGCTGTGCAGCCGGCCGCGCTGGACGCGCTCGAGGCTGGGGACACGCGGCACCCCGCCAGGGGCCGCGGCGGCGGCGATCGCCAGCGCCAGGCGCGTGCGATCGGCCGTGCCGAGCTCCGGCGGCTGCCACTCGTCGACGACTGCGAACGCCGCGTCGAGGTCATCGACCGCAAGCGAGCCGTCGACGTAGGCGCGTCCCAATCCGAGCTGGCCGGGCGCGCGCAGCAGGTGCGCGAGCGCCGACGGCTGGCGCACGAAGAACGTCGGGCTGTCCGGCTCCGTCGCCGCTACCTCGCCGCCGTCCCAGAAGCGCACGCGAAACGGCCGCGACGGAAACGTGCGCGGGAGCGTCCTGCGCAGTGAAGAGCTGGAGCGCATCACTGCCACGTGCCCACGATAGTGGGCGCGTCCTAGCCCTTGAAGGTCGAGCGCCCGGCGTCGCCGAAGGGCTCGTCGCGCTCGCGCACGGCCTCCCGAAAGCCGCGCTCGGCGGCGCCGGCCTGGAAGGCGTAGCCCTCGGCTGTGTGGCGGGCGATCCCGTCGAACACCGTGCCGAGCACCTGGCTCGAGTGCAGCCCCTGCGAGTAAAGCGTCTGGTTGACCAGCAGCTTCATCATCATCAGCTGATTGACGGGCATGCGGGCGATCCTTTCGAGCAGAGCCTGCGTGCGCTCGTCGAGCCGCTCGGCGGAGGGCGCCTCGATCGCCAGTCCCCACTCGACGGCCTCGCGGCCTGACAGCGAGTCGCCGGTGAACAGCAGCCGCTTGGCGCGCTGGGCGCCGATGCGATGCGCCCACAGAGCGGTCGTCGGCGACCCCCAGACGCGGGCCGGCGGGTAGCCGATCTTCGCATCCTGCGCGATCACCAGCAGGTCCGAGCACAGCGCCATGTCGGTGCCGCCCGCAACGCAGAAGCCGTGCACCTTGCACACGACCGGCTTGCCGCAGCCGAACAGGCTCATGAAGCCCTGCACGTTGCGGCTCATCATCGCGTAGTCGAGCATCGGATCCCACGCGCCGCGCGGGTCGTGGTTGGCGGCGATCACGGCCGGGTCCAGCGGCGACCCCGCGGGCGCGCTGGCGCCGGTCGCCCTGGGCGTCGCGTCGCTCGCCGTCGACTGCGCCATGCCCTCGGCGCTCTCGACCAGGTCATAGCCGCCGCAGAAGCCCGGGCCGGCACCGCTGAGCAACATCACGCGCACGCTCGGGTCGAGATCGGCGCGGCGGACACAATCGATCAGCTCGGCGATCAGCGCCGGCGTGATCCCGTTTCCGCGCTGCGGCCGGTTGAGCGTGATCCGCGCGACGCGATCGGCGACCTCGTAGAGCACGACCGGCTGATCGCCCATGCCGGCGATCCTACAGCTGCCGCCAGAGCAGGCGGCGCGCGGCGTACCATCGCTGCAACGCCGCAGCCGCGCGGGCCTCATCCGAGCTACCCGCCCGGACTGCCGTCGTGGGCCGGCTGGCGCGTCTGGCGAGCACACCGCTAGACGCGCTCGATCGTCTAGCCTGAAGCCATGCTCTTCGCGCGCAAGCAGTCGAACATGGTCGACGCCGAGTCGGCTCTGCCCGGACGCCCCGACGAGATGCCGCTGCCGGCCAGTCACGAGGTGCTGGGCACTCCGCTGAAGGGGCCGTTCCCGCAGGGCGTCGAGACGGCGGTCTTCGGCATGGGCTGCTTCTGGGGCGCCGAGCGGATCTTCTGGCAGGCGCCCGGCGTCTACACGACGGCCGCCGGCTATGCCGGCGGCTTCACGCCGAACCCGACCTACGAGGAGGTCTGCAGCGGGCGCACCGGGCACACCGAGGCCGTGCTCGTCGCCTTCCACGCCGAGCAGACCAGCTTCGAGGACATGCTCAAGCTCTTCTGGGAGGGTCACGACCCGACGCAGGGCATGCGCCAGGGCAACGACGTCGGCACGCAGTACCGCTCGTCGATCTACTGGCACGGCGACGCGCAGCACAGCGCCGCGGAGTCCTCGCGCGAGGCCTACCAGGCGATGCTCGCGCAGGCCGGCCATGGCGAGATCACCACCGAGATCGCCCAGGCGGGCCCGTTCTACTACGCCGAGGACTACCACCAGCAGTACCTCGCCAAGAACCCGAACGGCTACTGCGGTCTCGGCGGCACCGGCGTCAGCTGCCCCATCGGGCTCGCGCGCGCCAGCTAGACCGCGCCGCGCGCGAATCCGTTAAACGGCGCGACCCCGCCGAAGCGGGGCCGCGACCGTC
>JAXDGQ010000258.1:0-6427 GCA_034664965.1 Solirubrobacteraceae bacterium
TGATGGAGCGCGAGCACTATGAGCGAGAGCTGGCGCCGCTGTGCGAACGCCGCGAGCTCCCATGCATCCCGTACTTCGGGCTGGTGCAGGGCTTTCTGACCGGCAAGTATCGCCCGGGCGCCGAGCAGGTCGAGAGCCCGCGCGCGGCGGGCGTGCGCGAGCGCTACTTCAACCAGCGCGGCTTCGCTGTCCTGGAGGTGCTCGACGCGATCGCCGCCGAGCACGACGTGCCGGTCGCGGCGGTGGCGCTTGCGTGGCTGCGCGGACAGCCGACGGTCCTGTGCCCGATCGCCAGCGCGACCTCGCCACAGCAGGTCAGCGAGCTGATGGCATCGACAGGGTTGACCCTGTCCGACGCCGAGCGAGAGCGCCTGAGCGAAGCGTCAGGCTGAGGCGGCGGCGAAGCTGAGCAGGTTGCCGTCGGGATCCTCGACGGACACGCTGCCGGCCTCCTCAGGTCTCACCGACGGCGGCTCGGAGTCCTCGGTCGAGGCGTCGGCGACGCCGTGTCTCAGCGCAGCGAGCGCGTCGGCGCCGCCGAGCTCGAACTCGATCGCGCGCAGCCGCGGCGTAGTGTCCTGCGGGGGGCTCGCGCCGGCGCTCTGCCACGAGTTCAGCCCGATGTGGTGGTGGTATCCGCCGGCCGACAGAAACGCCGCCGAAGGCAGCTGGGCCTGCTCCTCGAGGCCGAGCGCGTCGTGGTAGAAGCCAAACGCACGAGGCACGTCTGCGACCTTCAGGTGGACATGGCCGATCGACGTGCCCGGGGCGACCGTCGCCTGGGGCTGGCCGGGGGCCTGCGCCATCAGATCGTCGATGTCGAGCGCCAGCGTGAACATGCGTACGCCGTGCCCGCCGGCGGGTCTCTGCCACTGCTCGCGCGGGCGATCGGCATAGATCTCTATGCCCAGTCCGTCCGGATCGCTCAGATACAGCGCCTCTGAGACGCCGTGGTCGGATGCGCCATCGATCGGCCAGCGCGCGCCGGCGATCCTGCGCACCGTGTCGGCGAGCGCGGCGCGCGAGGGATGCAGCCAGGCGACATGAAAGAGACCTGTGCTGTGCGGTGAGACGGGGGTCGGCTGGTCGATCGCGCTCAGCTGCAGGGCGGGGCGCTCGGTGTCGGCGCCCAGCAGCGCGCGGTCCTGCTCGTGCGAGATCAACGGCAGGCCAAGCACGCGCTCATAGAAGTCTGCGCTGCGCGCGAGGTCGGCGACGTTCAGGCGCACCGAGCCTATGCGCAGCGACGGGTCGATCGGACCGGCCGGCTCCATGTCCCTCTCAGGCTATCGCTGCGCGCGATGCGATCGCGTCGAACGCCTGCCGGCTCGCGCGTGGATAAGCTCGCAGCATGAACCTGCGCCGGCTTGGCAGCAGCGAGCTCGAGGTCTCGGAGATCAGCCTCGGCTCTTGGCTGACCTATTCCGGTGGCGTCGAGCGCGAGCAGGCGCGGGAATGCGTCGACGCGGCCTTCGACGCGGGCATCAACTTCATCGATACGGCCAACGTGTACGGACAGGGCGCCGCCGAGGAGGTGCTCGGCGAGGCGCTCAGCGGGCGCGAGCGCTCCTCCTACGTGCTCGCGACGAAGGTCTACTTCCCGATGTCCGCCGACGACCGCGGGCTCTCAGCCGAGCAGATCCACAAGCAGGTCGACGCTTCGCTGAAGCGGTTGCGCACGGACTACGTCGATCTCTACCAGTGCCATCGCTACGACGACGAGACGCCGCTGCAGGAGACCATGGCAGCGCTGGCGGAGGTCGTGCGCTCGGGCAAGGCCCGCTATATCGGCTTCAGCGAGTGGCCGGTCGAGAAGGTCGAGCAATCGCTGGCGCTGCCGGGCGTCGAGCGCTGGGTGTCCAGCCAGCCCCAGTACTCGATGATCTGGCGCAAGCCCGAGGCGCAGCTGATCGGGCTGTGCGAACGCGAGCGGATCTCGCAGATCGTCTGGTCGCCGCTCGCGCAGGGCGTGCTCACGGGCAAGTACCTGCCCGGCCAACCGCCGCCGGCGGGAACGCGGGCGACGAGTGAGAGCATGAGCGGCTTCATCGACCGCCTGATCGCACCGCGCGTGCTGGAGGCGGTCGCGCGACTGCGGCCGATCGCCGATCAGGCCGGGCTCTCGATGCCGCAGCTGGCGCTCGCGTGGGTGCTGCGCCAGCGCAACGTCGCCTCGGCAATCGTCGGCGCCACGCGTCCCGAGCAGGTTCACGCCAACGCCTCGGCATCGGGCATCGAGCTCGACGCCGAGACACTCGCGGCGATCGACGCGGCGCTCGGCGACGTCGTCGTGCGCTGAGCAACCGCGCCCGCGGGGCCGGTCAGCGCGCCTGCACGACAAGCGTCTGAAATGCGCGCCCGAGCGGGCCGTGCTCGTCGTGCAGGACACCCTCGGCGGTCGCCGCGCTGCCCGCCTGCAGTCGCGTGCGCGCATCGAGACCGATCCACTCGCCCCGCGGCGGTCGCTGCAGGTGGATCGCGAGGTCGGCGTTGATGAACAGGAAGCGCTCGAACGCCAGCGCCGCGCTGACGCCGTTGCAGAAGTCGGCGGTGGCCGCGAGCCGCGCCAGGGGAGTGAGCTCCTCGCCCGCCAGCAGCGGGTGGCGCAGCCGCATCCACACGCGCCCCGGACCGAGCTGCCAGGGATCGTTCAGCCAGCGCATCTCCATCGCTGTCGCGGCAAAGCTCGCCTCGCCGGACCTGTTGAGGGTGAACGGCAGCGGCTCCCCGCTGCTCGGCGGCGGCATTGGCGCATCGAGACGAGAGCGCCCGTGCGTCTCGGCGTCGTTTGCCCCCTCGGCGGCCTCGACGGCCTGTGCGGCTACCTCGGCTGGCACGCCCTGCACGCGCAACGCGCTGGCCCGCACGACCATCTCCTCTCCCGCGCGCAGCTCGGCGGCGAGCTCCTGCACGCGGCGCCCAGGGCGCGCGATGCTCACGGACAGCGTCAGCGGCGCGAGCGGGATCGGCCGCAGGAACTCGAATGAGACCCGGCCGATGCGCAGCCCGGCGCCGGGCGCCAGGCGCTCGAATGCGGCCATGATCAGCGCGGCCGGCGCGCCGCCGTGCAGCGCACGCGGGTCCCACGGGCCGCGCGCGTGCTCGGTCGGGACGAAGCGATCGCCGTCGGCGACGAAGATTGCCTGGGCCATGCGACGATCAGTCTGCGAGCTTGGCGATGAAATCCTTCAGCGCCTGCGGATCGCGCAAAGGGGGCCCGTGGCCGAAGCACACGAGCTCTGGCTCCAGCGCGGCGAGCCTGCGCGCGGACTGGCGGTTGCGCGCCGGGTCGGGCGTGAACACCGCAGGAGGCTCCTGCAGTCCGCGGATGCCGGTCATCAGGTTCATCCCGTTGAGCACGTCGCCGAGGATCAGCGCGCGGTCGGACTCGCGCCAGTAGGCGACGTGGCCGGGTGAATGGCCCGGCACCTCCAGCACTGTGAAGCCCGCGACCTCATCGCCCTCCTTCAACGCCCTCGCGACCGGATGCGGTGGGCCTGTCCAAAAACGCGCCTGGAAGCGGTTCAGCCAGCCGGGCGCCTGGCTGTTTGATATCGCGCCGGGCGTCTCCATTGCGGGCACGTCGCCATGACCGCACCACAGCGGGATGTCGAGCCGCTCGCAGATCGCATGGCTTGCGCCTTGATGGTCGGGATGCGCGTGCGTGAGCGCGTGCGCGGCGACCGGACGGCCGCGGATCTGGCGCCTGATGCGGCCCTCGGCCTGACGCGTTCCCGCGTCGATCAGCACGTCCTCCAGCAGGTACACGTTGATCGCGTTGGGCGGAAAGCCGCGCAACTGATAGAGGCCGTCGGCAAGCTGCTTCATCGGCTACTTGGCGCTCTTGCAGCCTTCGAGCGCCTCTTTTCGCGCTGGAGTGTCCGGGCTGCCCGGCACGGCGGCGCGCTTGACGATTTCCGCACAAACCTGGCGGGCGATCGCGCGCGACGCCTCGACCCCGGTTCCGGCTTTCTCGCAGAGCTTTTCGACCTTGCTCTTCTCGGTGCTCGTGAGCGCGAGGCTTGCCTGTATCTGGGTCCTGCACGAGCGTTCGGCGAATTTGCGAATCGCGCTTTTTGTAATGGCCGGGCTGGACTTCGTCGTGCTCGCGGTGGAGCCCGTCGCTGCGCCCGGTGCGGTCGCAGCGGGGGTCGAAGTGCTCTGGCTGGCGGCTGTCGACTTACTGCTGCTGCTGGCGCTGCTGCCGCACCCAGCGACGAGCAGCGTTGCGGCGAGCGAAAGCATGAGCCAAGTGGACAGCCGTTTCATCGTGGTTCCCCTGTTCGTCAGCTCGCGCAAGCGAACGTATCCGGCGAGCGCCTGGCCTGAAGCTTATCCTCGCGCCGCCGATCGCGCTACGGCACAGGGCTCGCGCGCCGGCGGGGCGTCTCGCGGCATCTCGGTGCTCCGGCTCGGTGCTGCTGCGTGAGCGCGATCCTCAGGCGCTCGATCAGCCCATGATCTCGGCCCAGTCCGATGCGCCCCAGCCCGCGAGGCGCGCTAACGCGTCGATTCCCAGGAGAACCCGCGCACTGCGAAGAACAGGCCGAAGGCCCCCCACAGCGCGATCACGGCGAGCTGGTCCAGATGGTTCGCCAAGCCGGAGCCGGTGACGAACGCCCCGTAGAGTCCGTCGATCAGCGGCTTCAACGGCAGTGCTTCGGCGATCTGTCGCAAAAAGCCAGGGGCGCTGTTGGAGTCGAACACGTAGAAGGAGATGAACACCACAGGCAGGAACACGGCGTTGACGTATGCGGCGGTCGACTCGAAGTTGGGGATCGCATGGGCGAATGCGACGCCGAGCGCGGCCAGGGCGACGACGCCGACCAGCACGAACACAACCAGCTCGAACCAGTCGCGCGGCCAGCCGACGCCGAAGATCAGCTTGCCGGCGAGCACGACGATGGCGATCTGCAGGGCAGTGTTGGTCACGGCGTTGGCGGCGACGCCGCCGAAGTAGGAGCTGGTTGGCAGCGGCGTGCCGCGAATGCGCTTGAGCACGCCGCGCTCGCGCAGGAAGACGATGTTGTAGGCGAGCGCTGTGAACGTCGTCGACATCACGCTCATCGCGGCGATCGCCGGAATCAGGCGGTTCAGCTCGCGCTGGTTGCCGGCGAGTATCGCCCCGCCGCCGCCCAGGAACAGCAGCGGCACCAGGAAGTTGAAGAAGGCGGCGCTGGGATTGCGCCAGAACATGCGCCGCTCCAGGCGGTACTGGCGCCAGCCGAGCGTTAGCGCGTCAGCCATCGGCGGTCAGCTCCAGGTAGACGTCCTCGAGCGTGGGGCGCCCGACGCTCAGCTCCTCCAAGCGCTCGCCCCGCGCCAGCGCCTCGGCGGTCAGCTCGTGCAGCAGCCCGGTCGGGTCGTCGGTCTGGCGCTGCACGAAATGGCCGTCGCGGTCGCGGTAGGCGACGCGGTAGTGCGATGCGCCGACACCGAGCTCGTGCGGTGGGCCGATCGCCAGGACGCGGCCGTCCTTGACGATCGCAACGCGGTCGGCGAGCTCCTGCGCCTCGTCGAGGTAATGCGTGGTCAGCAGGATCGTCTTGCCGAGGTCGCGCAGCTTGCGCACCGTTTCCCACGCGCTGCGCCGCGCCTCGGGGTCGAAGCCGGTCGTCGGCTCGTCGAGAAAGATCAGCTCGGGGTCGCCGACGAGCGCGAGTGCGAAGTCCAGGCGCCGCAGCTGACCGCCGGAGAGCTTGCTGCTGCGCACGTCGGCCTTGTCCTGCAATCCAGCAAGGACGAGCACCTCCTCCGGGTCGCGCGGCTGCGGATAGAAGGACGCCCAGTGACGCAACGCTTCGCGCGGGCTCACGTGTCCGTAGATGCCACCCGACTGCAGCACGATGCCGATCCGCTGGCGCAGCGCGCGGCTGCGCTTGCCGGGGTCGTGCCCGAGCACCGACACCTCGCCGCCGCTGCGCGCGCGGTAGCCCTCGAGGATCTCCACGGTAGTCGTCTTGCCGGCGCCGTTGGGCCCGAGCAGGCCGAACACCTCTCCCCGGCGGACGCTGATGTCGATGCCGCGGACGGCCTCAAAGTCGCCGTAGCGCTTGCTCAGGGCGTGTACTTCGATGGCCGGGCCCGCATCGCTCACCAGCAGCCAATCATCCCAGCCGCGGCGCGTGGGGTACTACCAGTGCACGCCCCTCGTCAGCGTCGCCATCGCGATCTGCTCGAAGGAGGCCTTCTCCTCTTCGTTCTTCTGGCCCTTGGAGGCAGCCGAGTCCGGGAACACGCGATAGGCGAGGTGCAGCAGGCGGTCGACCGTCTTGGGCGAGAGCGCGTAGGCGATCTCGCCGACCGTGCCCAGGCGCGTGCCCATGTGCTTGGGCCGCCCGCGCATCGCCTCGAGGATCATGTCCCCAGCCTCGTCGGGGGTGATCGCCGGGAAGGCGTCGTACATCTTCGTCGGCGCGATCATCGG
>JAXDGQ010000259.1:0-3984 GCA_034664965.1 Solirubrobacteraceae bacterium
ATCTGCGCCGGCCTCGCCTCACTGCTCGTGGCGGTGCTGTCGGCGGCCAAAGGCGCGCCGGCGGTCGCGGTCGTCTTCGGCCTGCTGTTCGCCGGCTTCCTGCTGAGAGCGCGCGAGGGCCACCGGCGCCGGCGCGGGTTGTGAACCGGAGGGCAACGCGGGAAGCTTGTAGCGCCCGCGGCGTCTTTGCAGTTGTGCGGCGGGCATCACCTCCCGCACGCCCCTGCGCCCACGCGCAACAGCCCACACCCCCCACGTACAGTCTCGGAGGAAACCCATGAAGCGCAATCGCCTGATTCCCAGCGCCATCCTCGCGGCCGCCTTGATCGCCGCGCTCGCCGCCGTCCTCGCCGCCGCTGCCGGCGCCACCGGCTCCGCGCACGCGGCGCGCGTCCAGAAGATCCAGCTGCGCCACACGAGCTTCGGCAAGGTGCTCGTGGACTCCAGGGGCTTCGTCGCGTACCGCTTCTCCAAGGACACCGCCAAGAAGAACACCTGCCTGACGGTGAGCGAATGCTCCACGACGTGGCCCGCGCTGACGAGCAGCGGCCAGCCCACGGCCGGCCCCGGCGTCAAAGCCTCGCTGCTGTCGACGATCAAGCTGCCCGGCGGCCAGCGCCAGGTGACCTACGCCGGGCACCCGCTCTACCGCTACGCCCTCTCGACCGAACCCGGCGAAGCCGGCTACCAGGGCGTCAAACAGTTCGGCGGCACGTGGTACGCGGTCAGCGCATCCGGCGCCAACGTCAAGTAGGCCCCGCGCTCAATGCCCCCGGCAGCGCCGCAGGCTCCTGCGCTCAGGGCGCGCTCGGCGGCGAGCGGAGGAGTATCGTTGGCCGCCGAGGAAGGGGGTCGCAAAGAATGTACGACTACGTGATCGTCGGAGCAGGATCGGCGGGTTGTGTGCTCGCCAACCGTCTCAGCGAGGACCCGGACGTGCAGGTGCTGCTGTTGGAGGCCGGCCCACCGGACACCAACGAAAACATCCACGTGCCGCTCGGCTACCTGCAGCTGGGATCGACGGAGGTCGACTGGGACTATCACTCTGCGCCCGAGCGCGAATGCTACGGCCGGCGAATCCCGCTGCCGCGCGGAAAGGTCCTCGGCGGCTCGTCCTCGATAAACGCGATGGTCTACATCCGCGGCAACCGCCGCGACTACGACGACTGGGGCGTCGCCGGCTGGAGCGCGGCCGACCTGCTGCCGTACTTCATCAAGGCCGAGGACAACGAGCGGGGCGCCTCGCGCTGGCATGGCGTCGGCGGGCCCCTTCCCGTCAGTGAGGAGCGCTCGCACAACCGCATCTCCCACGCCTTCGTCGACGCCGGCGAGCAGGCCGGACTGTCGCGCAACGACGACTTCAACGGCGACGTGCAGGACGGCGTCGGCATGTACCAGGTGACCCAGCGCGGCGGCATGCGCGCGAGCACCGCCGTCGCCTACCTGCACCCGGTCGCCGAGCGCCCCAACCTGACGGTGATGCCCTACATGCACGTCAGCCGCGTGCTGTTCGAGGGCACGACCGCGGTCGGCGTTGCGGCCAGCCAGCTCGGCCAGACCCAGGAGCTGCGCGCCGAGCGCGAGGTGATCCTCTGCGGCGGCGCCTACAACTCGCCGCAGCTGCTGATGCTCTCCGGCGTCGGACCGGCCGAGCACCTGACGATGCGCGAAATCGAGGTGCTGCTCGACCAACCGGCGATCGGCGAGAACCTCTCAGACCACGCCGCCGCCCAGCTGGTGTGGACGACGCCCGAGCCGGAGAGCCTGCTGCTCGCGCTCGAGCCGCCCGCGCTGGAACAGTTCGAAGCGACCCAGACCGGGCCGTTCGCCTCCAACCTCGCCGAGGCCGGCGGCTTCGCGCGCGTCGGCGACGGCGCGCCCGCGCCCGACGTCCAGTTCCACGTCGCCCCGGTGCACATCGTCGACGAGGGCCTGCGCGATCCCGAGGCCCACGGCGTGTGGGTCTCGCCGTGCCTGCTCACGCCGCACAGCCGCGGCTCGGTGCGCCTGGCCTCCAACGACCCGACTGCCAAGCCGATCGTGCACAACGCGTTCTACTCGGACGGCGACGACATGCAGCGGATGATCGCCGGCCTGCGCCTGACGCTCGACATCTGCGCCCAGCCGGCGATGCAGCCCTACTGCGCCGAGCCGTTCAACACTCCCGCCGGCGACAGCGACGAGGCGCTGCGCGCGCACGTCGCGCGCACGACGTTCGCCATCTACCACCCAGTCGGCACGTGCCGCATGGGCGAGGACGCCGGCGCGGTCGTCGACGAGCAGCTGCGCGTCAACGGGCTCGAGGGCCTGCGCGTCGTGGACGCCTCGGTGATGCCCGTCGTGCCACGCGGCAACACCAACGCGCCGACGATCGCCGTGGCCGAGCGCGCCGCCGACCTGATCCGCCACGGCCGGGCGCTCGCCGAGCCGATGGCCGAGGCCAGTGCCGGCGCGATGCCCTCGCAGCCGATCACCGCCTAGCTGCGGCTCGGAGGCTAGCCGGCGGGCAGCGCCGGCTCGGGCAGCACCCGCTCGAGGAACGCGCCGCAGGGCCGCTCTTGCACTTGCGCGCGCAGGTCCAGGCGGTAGGCGATCAGCGCGAGGCTCGGCGCGATCACGAAATCGGCTGCATACAGCTGTGGCCCATCGAGCACGCCCGCAGCGATCCACGCGTCGATGCGGTCGAGCAGCGGCGGCAGCCCGCGCACCAGCTCATCCTCGACCTGAGCGTTAGCCTTGAAGGCGACGGACGTGACCCCGCGGGCTGCCAGCACGCGCATGACCTCGCTGCGCGAGAGCAGCGGCCCGAGCCGTCCTGAGTTTCCCCGGTCGCGGAAGTTGTCCAGCCCGCTCAGCGAGCCGGTCAGCCCAAGCCTCCGCGCAGCCATCTGAAAGACCTCGTCGCCCCACGCCTCCGCCTCCTGCACGGCCTGGTTGTGCTGCGCGTCGGGCGGGAACAGCGGCGGCTCGGGGGCCACGCGGTCGAGGAAGCGCGCGATCCGGTGATTGGTCTGCACGCGTTCGGCGCCATAGCGCAGCGCCGGCACCGTCCCCATCCGGTCCAGCAGCGCCAGCGAGCGCCCGGTACGGCCCTCGACTGCGCGAATCGGCACCTTGTGGCCGGGGAAGCCAAGGGCGCGCACGAGCATCGGGTGCATCCCGGTCGGCAGCTGCACGACGCGGTAGGCGATTCGCTTGTGCGCGAGCATCAGCATCGCCGCGCGGCACGCGTGCGAGCCGCTGATCACATACAGCTTCGCCTCGGCTCCCGGCGCCGCGTCGGGCCAGACCTCCGCGCCGGGCGCGCCCGGCGCCTCCCCTCCCGCGCCGGCGCTCACGTCTCCACCAGCACGGTCACGGGGCCGTCGTTGACGAGGCCGACGGTCATGTGCGCGCCGAACTCCCCGCGCGCGGCGCCGGCGCGCTCGCAGAAGCGCTCGTACAGAGGCTTCGCCTGCTCGCCCGGCGCGGCGGCGACGAAGCTCGGGCGGTTGCCCTTGCGCGTGTCGCCGTACAGCGTGAACTGGCTGATGCAGAGGATCTCGCGATCGCCGAGCGGCTCGTTCATGCGCCCGTCGGCGTCCTCGAAGACGCGCAGCGCACGTACCTTCTCGGCGAGCCGGTCCGCCGCGGCGGCGTCGTCCTCGCGCGAGATGCCCAGCAGCACCAGCAGGCCCGCGCCGATCGCCGCCACGCGGCGCTCGCCCACGTCGACGCTCGCACGCGTGACCCGCTGTACGAGCGCGCGCATCGCGGTCACCCCTCGGCGGCGGACGTGGACATGTGCGGGGCGAACACTACATTCGCACCGCCGCAGGGCGGACGAGAAGCGTTGTTCGCGTTTCACAGAGCGATAGCCATCGTATATACCCCGTATATACCTATGCGCACCGAAAGCGCAAAAAGACAATCAACACCCCGGCCGGCCAATCCAAAGCATCTCGAGCCTCCGGGCCACAGAGACGCATCTTCTAGAACAGCGCG
>JAXDGQ010000260.1:0-2672 GCA_034664965.1 Solirubrobacteraceae bacterium
TCGCCGGACGCGCCGGCAGCGGACGGGTCGCGTGCAACGTCTCCGGCGGCAACATCGACGACGAGCGGCTACGCAGCGTGCTCGCCGGCGACACGCCGTCCTAGAGCCGACGTGAGCCCGGCCGCAGGCGCGGGCCTTGACGCCGCGTCCCGCGACGATCACAATCGGCGAGAAAATTTTTGATCAAAGGAGACCGCTAGATGACGTACACGCACCCTGCAACGAGAGACGGCCGCCTGTGCGCGCCTCGCTCCGGGTGCAGGACGTGCCGCGGCGTGGTCTCTTGACGACCGACGACCTCGCCGCTGTCCGTGCCTCGTACGAGGCGTTCTCGCGCGGCGACCTCGACGGAGCCGTGGCCATGATGGACGATGCGATCGTCTGGCATCAGGCGCAGGGGCTGCCGCACGGCGGCGTCTACGAGGGGCTTCCCGCCGTACGCGCGGCGATCTTCGATCCACTCGACGCGCAGTGGTGGGAGGGCTTCGATGCGACGCCGACGGAGATCCTCGGCGGGGATGACCACGTGGTCGTGATCGGCCGCTACACCGGACGTGCGAAGCAATCGGGACGCCCGCTCGACATCCCGTTCGCCCACGTCTGGAAGTTCCAGCACGGCAAGGCAGTGCGGTTCCACCAGTTCACCGACACGCGCGGCTGGACCGACGCACTCGCCTGAGTCAGGCGCACGGCCGGCGCCCCCGAGGGTCGCCGGACACCATCAGAACGCCGCGCGCGAGCGTCCTATCGCTCGAGCGCACCGTCCCGGTTCCCCCACGAAGGAGTGGTCCATGAAGATCTCCCAGTCCATGCCGAGGCTCTCGGCGATCGCCGGTGCCGCGGCGCTCTCCGCGATCACCGCGGTCACGCTCGGCGCAGTGCCGGCCGTGGCGGCGAGCAACTCGTCGGCGAAGTCGGCTGCCAACCTCAGCTGCTCGAAGACGCTGAAGATCGCCATCGTCACCCCGCTCACGGGCGGCGCCGCGTTCCTCGGGCAGGAGCAGCTCACCTGGGCCAAGTACGCGGTCAAGACCCTCGCTCCCAAGATGGGCCTGAAGATCCAGCTCCTGCAGGGCGACACCCCGCCCGAGGCCGGCCCGGCGCCCGCGGCCGCGCTTGCGCAGAAGTACGCGTCCGACCCGGCGGTCGTGGCGATCGTCGGGCCGTCGACCTCGGGCGCCGTCGTCGCGTCGAGCACGACGTACCACCAGGCCGGCATCCTCCAGGTCTCGCCCTCGGCGACCAAGATCTCGCTGACCAAGGGCACGCCGCGCGATGCGGCCCCGTCGTTCTTCCGCGTCGTTCCCTCGGACGACATCCAGGGCCCGAGCGACGCGAACTACATGATCAAGACGCTGAAGGTCAGTAACGTGGCGAGCTTCGACTTCCAGGAGCCGTACTCGCTCGATCTCTCGTCGGCGGTCGAGACCGTGCTCCAGGCGGCTGGCGTCACGGTGACGCACCAGTCCATTCCGCAGAGCGCGACCGACTACTCGTCGTACGTGACGAACGTCTCGGGCAACGCGGACGTCGTCTTCGTGCCGACGCAGAAGCCCGCGATCGCGCAGGCGTTCGCACGCCAGCTCGCAGCGCAGGGCAAGAAGGCGAAGGTCTTCGGCGGCGACGGCGCAAACGGCCCGGGCGTCTTCAAGGCGACCGGCTCGTACATCTCGAACTTCGCTCCCGACATCACGCGCATTCCGGCTGACAAGCCCCTCGTGGACGGCTGGAAGAAGGACAACCCCGGGAAGCCGGTCGGCTCCTTCGGCACGCCGACCTACGGCGCGACCCAGGTCATCCTGAAGGCCATCAAGGCCGCCTGCACCGCGGGCAAGGGCACGATCAAGACGCGCAGCGCCGTGATCACGGACGCCCGCAAGGTCGTGATCCCGAACTGGATCCTCGGCGGCACGTTCACGTGGTCCAAGAGCAACACGCAGGACCCGGCGAACGCCAAGTTCTCCATCTTCCAGATCCAGTCCAACGGCACGTACAAGCCCGTAGGCTGATCCTCGGAGACCCAGCCTGAATCATCGGCTCGGCAGGCTCGCCTGCAGGAAGCGGACGAGGTTGCCGCCGAGGATCGCGTCGAGGTTCGCGCCCTCGTAGCCGCGCCGGCGGAGCACCTCGACCAGGGCCGGGTAGTCCTCGGGGCCGGCCAGTCCCGCGAGCGCGTGCTGGGGATCGGGATCGGCGGAGGGCGCCTCGGCACGTGCGATCTGGGCGAAGAAGTCGCCCCCGAGCACGACGTGCTCGATCCCCATCACGGCAACGGCATGGTCGATGTGGTCGACGAGACGATCGATCGACGGCTCGTCGGGATCGACCACGAAGGGCATGGCCAGCACGCCCAGCACGCCGCCCCGCGCGGCGATCGCCTCCATCTGACCGTCGCTGACGTTGCGCGGCGACTCGAGCACGCTGCGGCAGTTCGCGTGGCTGATCAGCACCGGGTGGTGGTCGCCCGAGAGCTCGAGCACGTCCCGGAAGGTCTGCTCGGAGGCATGTGCGAGGTCGAGGATCACCCCCCGTTCGCAGAGGCGCTCGACGAGCCGGACACCGCGCGCGCTGAGCCCGCCCTGCGCCGGCTCGCCAACGCCGTCGGCGAACACGTTGCGGAAGTTCCAGGTCAGGCCGGCCATGCGCACGCCGAGCTGCCAGAAGTCGTCGGC
>JAXDGQ010000261.1:0-8048 GCA_034664965.1 Solirubrobacteraceae bacterium
TTGCGCCGTTGTTATTCGGCATGCGCCGCCGTCGCGCGATACTGCGCTGGGTGGACACGCTGTTCGACGCCGATCCAGATCCGCAGCGTCCGGACGATCCGCAGGGCTCCGGGATCGAGCCGACACGCGCCCGCACGGCGGCGGCAAGCAGCGGACGGGCGGCGCAGCCGAGCCAGGCGGGCGCCACCGCGACCGACGGGCGTCCGCTGGCCGTGCGCATGCGCCCGCGCACACTTGACGAGTTCGTCGGGCAGGCGCACCTGCTCGGGGAGGGTTCGGCGCTGCGCAGCGCGATCGAGCACGGACGTCCCCACTCGATGGTGCTCTACGGCCCGCCCGGGTCGGGCAAGACGACGCTCGCACGGCTGATCGCCGAGCACTCCCAAGCGGCATTCGAGGAGCTCAGCGCCGTACAGGCCGGGCGCGCTGAGGTGCGTGCGGTGATCGAGCGCGCCACCCACCGGCGCTCGCTCGCCGAACGTGGCTCGCCCGGGGGAGCCGCCGCGGCGGGCGGCGGTCAGACGATCCTCTTCCTCGATGAGATCCATCGCTTCAACAAGGCTCAGCAGGACGCGCTGCTGCCGGCCGTCGAGGAGGGCCTGCTGACGCTGATCGGCGCGACCACCGAGAACCCGGCGTTCGAGGTCAACGGCGCGCTGCTGTCGCGCATGCGCGTGTACGCGCTGCAGGCGCTCACCGCCGAGGAGGTCGGCGAGCTGCTGCGCCGCGCATCGCCGGCCGAGGTCGACGAGGAGGCGATCGAGTTCCTCGCCGCGCGCAGCGAAGGCGACGCGCGCACCGCACTCAACGCGCTCGAGCTCGCCGTCGCGACCGCGCGCGAGGCCGGCGGCCGCGTGACGCTCGCCCGGGTCGAGGATGCGCTGCAGCGCCGCGCCGTCCTCTACGACAAAAAGGGCGATCGCCACTACGACTATGCGTCGGCGTGGATCAAGGCCACGCGCGGCTCGGATCCGGACGCGTCGCTGTACTACCTCGCGGTGATGCTCGAGGGCGGCGAGGACCCGCGCTTCATCGTGCGCCGGATGGTGATCCTCGCCTCCGAGGACATCGGCAACGCCGACCCGGCGGCACTGTCGGTCGCGACCGCCGCGGCGGCGGCCGTCGAGCACGTCGGGCTGCCCGAGGCGCGCTACGCGCTCGCGCAGGCGGCGATCTACCTGGCCCTCGCGCCGAAGTCCGACGCCGCGGGGCGTGCGCTGGGCGCGGCGCAGCGCCACGTGCGCGAGCACGGCGCGCAGCCCGCGCCGGCCTGGCTTCGCTCCGGCCCGAGGCCCGGCCAGGACAAGGCCGACTACGACAACCCGCACGGACATCCCGGCCACGTCTCGCCGCAGGGGCTGACGCCCGAGGAGGTGGCCGGCGCGCGCTTCTACGAGCCCGACGAGGCCGAGGCGCAGATGCAGGCGCGCCTGCGCGAGATCCGCCGGGCACGCGGGATCGACCCGCGATAATCGCCTGGACATGACCGCGATCCCCAGCGAGCCGCAGGCATGAGCGCAACCGCCGGCGAGACGGCTGGCGCGAAGAAGCTGCAGGTACGCGACCCGGCCACGGGCGAGCCGCTGGGCAGCGTCCAGGCCACCGCGCCGCTGCGAATCCCCGAGGTCGTCGCCGACGTCGCCAAGGTGCAGCCGCTGTGGGCGCTGCTGCGCGTGCAGGACCGCGCCCGCTACATGCGGCGCATGGCCCAGGCGGTGATCGATGACTTCGACGAGCTCGCGGCGGCGCTCGCGCGCGAGCAGGGGCGCCCGGCCGCGGAGATCGCAGCGCTGGAGCTGCTGCCGGCGATCGACGCGCTGATCTGGATCGCCGACGACGGCGCCGACCTGCTCGGCGGCCGGCGCGTCGGCATCAGCCGCGGCATGTCGCTGGCCAAGCGCGCGCGCGTCGCCTTCGAGCCCTACGGCGTCGTCGGCGTCATCGGCGCGGGCAGCGCGCCGTTTGCGCAACCGCTCGGGCAGATCGCCGGGGCGCTGCTCGCCGGCAACGGCGTCGCCTTCAAGCCGGCCGCGCGCGCCGCGCTGGCCGGCGAGCGGATCGCGCGCGTGCTCGCCCGCGCCGGGCTGCCCGAGGGTCTCGTGCGGATCGCCCACGGAGGCGCCGACGTGGGGATCGCGCTGGCCAAATCGCCGGTCGACAAGATCCTCTTCACCGGCTCGCCGGCGGTCGGGCGCGTGGTCGCCGGCGAGGGCGTCTCGCGCGAGAAGGAGGTGACCGTCGAGCTGGGCGGCAAGGACGCGATGCTGGTGCTCGCCGACGCGCGCCTGGAGCGCGCGATCGACGGCGCGCTGTGGGCCGGCTGCGCCGGCGCCGGCCAGGCGCGCGGCTCGGTCGAGCGGATCTACGTCTCGCGCGAGGTGCACGACGGGTTCGTCGACGGGCTCGTCGCCGCGGCGTCGGCGCTGCGCGTCGGCGACCCCTCCGATCCGCGCACCGACATCGGGCCGCTGGCGTCGCCGCGCCGTCTGCAGCACGTGCGCGCGCTGGTCGACGACGCCGTCTCGCACGGCGCAACGCTGCGCTGCGGCGGCCCGGTCAGTCCGGCCGGCTGCGAGGCGGGCGCCTTCTACGCGCCCGCCGTGCTCACCGGCGCCACCCACGAGATGCGCCTGATGCGCGAGCCGCTGGAGGGTCCGGTGCTCGCGGTGATGGCCGTCGACTCGGTCGGCGAGGCAGTCGCGCTGGCCAACGACTCAGACTATGCGCTCGGCGCGTCGGTGTGGACGACCGACCGCTACCAGGCCCTGCGAATCGCGCGCGAGCTGCACGCCGGGATGGTGTGGTGCAACGACCACCTGTCCTGTCCGACCGTCTCGCGCGGGCCGTGGGGCGCGGCCGCCGGCGGCGGCCTCGGGCGCACGCTGGGCGCGGCCGGCCTGCGCGCGTGCGCGCAGGAGAAGCTGATCACCTGGGATCCGCCTGCCGCGCGCGGGCTGTGGTGGGGACCGTACGACCAGCTCAGCCAACGCGCGGCGCGTGCCGTCGCCAAGATGCGCTCCGCCCGCGAGGTCGACCGCGAGCACGCATGGCGCAACGGCGCCGTCGCGCTGACGCGCATCGGCGCCAGGGCCTTCGGGCGCGGGCTGCCGCGATAGGGCTGTTCGATGTCAGCGACTACCCTGTGAAGCATGCCCGCCCAGGCCTATGCCGGTAAGGAGTGCGTGTGCCAGCTGCGCAAGGGAATCTGCGATCAGAGCTGCGTGCAGGGGATGCTCGACACCCCCTTCTACATCGCCTGCCTGAAGCTCACCGGCCGCCGTTGCGTGGTCGTCGGCGGAGGGTCGATCGGCCTGGAGAAGGTCGAGGGACTGCTGGCCTGCGACGGACGGGTCACGCTGATCGCGCCTGACGCCGAGGCGGCCTTGCGCGAGTACGCCGAGGAGGGCTCGATCGACTGGCAGCGGCGGGAGTACGCGGGCCCGGGCGACCTCGAGGGCGCCTTCATGGTGATCGCGGCGACCGACGACAGCGACGTGAACATCGCCGTGTTCGAGGACGCCGAGCGCCGGGCGATGCTCGTCAACGTCGTCGACGTGCCGCCGCTGTGCAACTTCATCCTGCCGGCGATCGTGCGCACCGGCCCGCTGGCCATCGCGATCTCCACCGCCGGAGCCTCGCCGGCGCTGGCCAAGCGCATGAAGCGCGAGATCGAAGGGCAGTTCGGCGAGCCCTACGCGCGCTTGGCCGTGCTGCTCAACGAGGTGCGCGGCTGGGCCAAGGGCACGCTGCCCACATATCAGGACCGCAAGGAGTTCTTCGAGGGCATCGTCAACGGCGACCCGGACCCGATCGAGCTGCTGCGCGGCGAGCGCCTCGCCGACGGCGCGGGCGAGGGCGCCGTGCGCGTGTTGATCGCGCGGGCGCAGAGCGAGCGAACGCCGCAGGTGTCGAGAGCCTGAGGGTGGCTGGCGTCCAGGTCGAGGGGCTCTCTCGGCACTACGGTGAGCGCGAGGCGCTGGACGGCGTCTCGCTGTCTTTGTCGGAGGGCCAGACGCTTGTCGTGTTCGGCCCCAACGGCGCGGGCAAGACGACGTTGCTGCGCGTGCTCGCGACGCTGCTGCGCCCGCACGCGGGGGAGGTGCGCGTACTCGGCAGCAGCCTCCCGGGCGACGCCTGGGAGGTGCGCGGGCGGATCGGCCTGCTCGGGCACGAGCCCCTGCTCTACCGCGAGTTGACCGCGCGCGAGAACCTGCGTTTTCACGCGCGTCTGCACGACGTCGCGGCCGGGCGCGTCGAGGAGCTGCTGGCGCGCGTGCGTCTGGAGCACCGCGCCGACGAGCCATTGCGCTCGCTCTCGCGCGGGATGGTCCAGCGGGTGGCGGTCGCGCGCGCGGTGCTGCACGACCCCGAGCTTTTGCTGCTCGACGAGCCGTGGGCCAACCTCGACCCGGCTGCCGTGGAGCTCGTCGATCCGTTGATCGGCGCAGAAAGCGATCCCGCCCGCCCGCGCACGCGCGTGATCTGCAGCCACGACCCGAGCGGCGGGCTGGCCGAGGCCGACGTCGTGCTCGGGCTGCGCGACGGGCGGCAAGCGCTGCTGCGCGGCGCCGGCGACGTCAGCCCCGAGCAGATCGCCGAGCTCTACCGGTGAGGCGCACCGTCGGCGCGCTGCTGCGCAAGGAGCTGCTCGTCGAGCTGCGCACGCTGGAGTCCGTGCCGGCCATGTCGCTGTTCGCGGTCACGACCTTCGTCGTCTTTCACTTCGCGCTGCAGCGCAGCAGCGTCGACGGCGATCTGGCCGCGGGGATCCTCTGGGTGACGCTGCTGTTCGCGGCGATCCTCGGGATCAACCGCCTGTTCGTGGCCGACGCCGACCAGGGCGGCTTCGACGCCTTCCTGCTGGCGCCCGTCGAGCGCACGGCGCTGCTCGTCGCCAAGGCGCTCGCGCTGCTCGCCTACCTGGTCGTACTCGAGCTCGTCGCCGTGCCGGCCTTCGCACTGCTGCTGCTCGGGCCGCCGCTCGGCCAGGCAATGCCCGACCTGCTCGGCGTGCTGGCGCTGGGCGACCTCGGCGTCGCGGCGATCGGCACGCTCGTGGCCGCGCTGGCCGTGCGCACGCGCGCGCGGGACCTGCTCGGGCCGCTGCTCGCCCTGCCGCTGCTCGTCCCGATCGTGATCGGCGGCGCGCGAGCGACGTCTCCGCTGCTCGCGCTCGGCCACGCCGGCGATCCCCCGGGGCGCTGGCTGCTGACGCTGGGCCTCTATGATCTGGTGTTCGGGCTGATCGCCTACGCCCTGTTCGATTTCCTCTTGGAGGACTGAAAAACCCGTGTATGGAAAGGGTCTGCGCGCGCTGAGCATCTCGACGGTCGCCGTGATGGCGCTCGCGCTGGCGCTCGTGTTCTTCTACGCGCCGCTGGAAGCCGACCAGGGGTTCCTGCAGAAGATCTTCTACGTCCACGTGCCGCTGGCGATCGTGTCGCTGTGCGGCTTCGTGATCGGCGGGCTGTTCGCGATCGCCCACCTGCGCACGCGCGATCCCCGCTGGGACATGCGCTCCTACGTGGCCATCCACATGAGCCTGATCTTCGGCGTCGCCACGCTGATCACCGGCTCGATCTGGGCGAAGGGGTCGTGGGGGCATTGGTGGGCGTGGGATGAGCCGACGCTCGTCTCGTTTCTGATCGTCTTTCTGCTCTACGCCACATACCAGCCGCTGCGCTTCGCGATCGAGGACCCCGAGCGCCAGGCGCGCTACGCGTCGGTGTTCGCGATCACGGCCGGCGCGTTCGTGCCGCTTAACTTCATCGCCGTGCGCGCGGCGACCGCATACGTGCATCCGCGCGTGCTCGGCGCCACCTCCAACCTGCCGTCGCAGATGGCGCTGACGTTCGTCGTCTCGCTGATCGCCGTCGCCCTGCTGTTCACGACGCTGTTCAAATACGAGCTGACCGCCAAGCACGTGCGCTCGCAGCTGCGCGCTCTGCGGCGCCTGGCCGACAGGCGCGCGGGGACCGCCGAGCCGGTGCGCCGGGCGCGCAGCGCCGCGCCGGGCGCGTACCCCGCGCCGACGATCGGCGCTCCGGCGACGGGCGGGCGGTGATCGGATGGGCGCGCTGATCGCTGAGCTTCCGGCCCTGCCGCTGCACGAGGCGGGCAAGTACGTGGCGGGCGCCTACATAGTGCTGTTTGCGCTCGTGCTCGTCTACGTGGCGATCATGGCGATCCGCTCCAAGCGCCTGGAGCGCGAGCTCGCCGAGCTGCTGGCGCGCGAGCAGGAGGCCGCGGCGCGGGATTCCGGCGCCTCCGAGCAACGGGAGTCGACGCTGGTATGAGCGAGCTGCTGGCGCTGGGCATCTCGCACAAGACCGCGCCGGTGGCGCTGCGCGAGCGCGTGGCCTTCACCGAGCAGGAGGCGACCGAGTTCGCGGCGCAGGCGAGCGCCACGCCGGAGGTGCGCGAGGCCGTCGTCATCTCCACGTGCAACCGCACCGAGGTCTATCTCGTCGTCGGCGACCCCGTGCGCGCCGAGTCCGACGTGCTCGGCCTGCTCGCGCGACGGGCCTCGATCCGCCCGACCGAGCTGGCCGACGCGATCTACTCGCCGCGCAACTGCGACGCGGCGCGCCAGCTCTATCGCGTCACCGCCGGCCTGGAGTCGATGATCGTCGGCGAGGCTGAGATCCAGGGCCAGGTCAAGCGAGCGCACGAGGCTGCGATGCGCGCCGGCTGCACCGGCCCGCTGTCCAACCGGCTGTTCGCCGCGGCCCTGACCACGGGCAAGCGCGTGCGCACCGAGACGGGGATCGGCTCGAGCCGCGTCAGCATCCCGTCGGTCGCGGTCGACCTCGCGCTGAGCGTGCTCGGCGGCCTGCAGGAGCGCCACGTGGTCGTGCTCGGGGCCGGCGAGACGAGCGAACTGACAGCGCGCGCGCTCGCCGAGCAGGGAGCCGGCACGATCTTCGTCGCCAACCGCCACGCCGACCGCGCGCTCAGCCTCGCCCAGCGCTTCGGCGGCACCGTCGTCGGGCTCGACCACCTGCCCGATCAGCTGCTGCGCGCCGACATCGTGCTCTCCTCCACCTCCTCGCCGCACCCGATAGTCGGGCGCGACGAGCTCGAGCTGGTGATGCGCGAGCGCGCCGAGCGCCCGTTGCTGCTGATCGACATCGCCGTGCCGCGCGACGTCGAGGCGGCGTGCGGCGAGCTGCAGGGGGTGAGCCTGTACGACATCGACGACCTGCAGGCCGTCGTCGCGCGCAACCTCAGCACGCGTGCCGGCGAGGCGCCACGCGCGCAGGAGATCGTCGAGGAGGAGATCCACCGCTTCGCCCGCTGGCTCGGTCAGCTGGAGACACTGCCGACCGTCAGCGCGCTGCGCGAGCACGGCAACGAGCTCGTCGAGCAGGTGCTCGCCGAGAACGCCGGGCGCTGGGAGTCGGCCTCGCAGGCCGATCTCGCGCGCATCGAGGCCGTCGCGCGTGCCGTCATGACCCGCCTGCTGCACGAGCCGACGATCCGCCTGCGCGGTCTTTCCGACGAGCGCGGCCACGCCAGCCTGGAGCTCGTGCGCGAGCTGTTCGGCCTGCGCGAGGACGCCCCGCCGCAGGAGCTCCCGGCGGCGGAACTGGCGGAGGTTCACGAGCTGCGCCGCCGTCGCGAGCGCTGATGCGCATCGGCACCCGTGCGAGCCCGCTGGCGCTCGCACAGGCACAGTTCGTGCTCGACCGGTTGAAGGCCGGCCGGCATGTCGACGCCGAGATCGTCCCGATCGTCACGCGCGGCGACCGCGAGTCGGCCGGCGCCGAGGCGGCGGCGCCCGGCGAGGACAAGTCGCGCTGGGTCTCAGAGCTCGAGGGCGCGCTGCTACGCGACGAGATAGACGTCGCCGTGCACTCGGCCAAGGATGTTCCCGGCGAGCCCGTCGACGGCCTCGAGCTCATCGCCGCGCCGCCGCGCGCGGCCGCCGAGGACGCGCTGTGCGGAGCCGCGGGCCTGCCGGCGCTGCGACCGGGCGCGCGCGTGGGAACGAGCAGCGTGCGTCGCGTCGCGCAGCTGCTCGCCGAGCGCGATGACCTCGTGCCGGT
>JAXDGQ010000262.1:0-3852 GCA_034664965.1 Solirubrobacteraceae bacterium
AGATCGTCAAGCGGGCAATAAACGGCTCCAACCGACGCGATCTCGATGGCCTCGACCCTTTTCGCTTCGGGGGAGAGGGAAGGGCTGCGGGGTCAAAAGACTCGCAAACCGCGTGATTGCGTGCCGCGCTTCCTTGCGACCCCTTGCAACCCTCGGGAAGGTGGGCGTATCCTCGCGCGCAGACGGGCTCAGCGCCTTGGGGGTGGCAGCCGGGCAGCTGGCACCGTTAGGGCGCGAGGACAAGTAGGCACGGGAGGGCCTATCTTTGGACTCGCGCCCGGCTATTCTCGCTCACTGCGGTTCCAAGGGCCGGCGCGCCGAGGCGTACGAGAAGGACCGCCCTGCGCCGGCACTGAGGGCCGGCGCCGTTATGGAGGCGGCCGAAGCCGCGCAGCTCGACGTCGCGGCACTGCGACAGGCGGGCGGACCGTGATTGAAAAGCCGAACCTACGCCGTTATGTGCCTGAAAACCGGGCTCGTCTTCACGGATGGGGCAACCGACCCACCCCGCCCGGCCTCCTCCATCGCTGGGATCAGAGTCTCGGTGCGGAAACGCTCGAACTGCTCGTCCGAGTTCCAGACCGTGATCACGCGCCATCCGCCATCCATTGGCCCTGCAATGTGGTCGAGGCACCCCTCGGGCAATTGATTGTTGGGCATGACTCGACTGGTGACTTGCTCGTAGAAGCCCTGCTCTCCGCCCTGCATCTCGTTCACCACTACGACTGCCATGAGAGCCTCCTCTTGAGGTGCATATTCCCTTGGCTGTCCTCCCACGAGCCAGACTACTGGAAGTCATCAACCGGCGACCGGCAGCTTGACAGCGAAGCTCCGCGACATCGCCTACTCCGCCAGGTCGAGGTCGGCGAGCGCACGCTTACGATCGAAGTAGTTGACGATGCCAATCACCTTGCCATCGCGGATCCGAAACAGGCTGGCACCCTCCGTGCGCATCTGCTCCAGCTCCATTCCACTCGTCTTCCCGCGCCCGCTGCGGCGGATAAGCACGAGCACGCGATCGGCGTCGAGTTCGCGGTACTCCTCCGCTACGGCTTGGAAGCCGGCCCAGGCATCCGTCCATTCATGCCATGCCTCTCCCAGCTCCGCCAACCCCTTCCAGGCGCCTGGCATAGGCCCGTCGGCGACGACAAGCTGGATCTCGGGATGCGCCCACGCGGCCGACGCGAAGTCGCCTCGCTCCCAGGTCGTGTAGATCGAGCGCACAAGGTCCAGGTTTTCCGACATTGCCCGGCCAGTATCCCGTTCTTCGGTTGGCGAGCTTCCCCGGAGGCGCTACCCACTGACGTCGAGGTACGAGCGCACCCGCTTGACGAGTGCCTCGCGCGCGTCTGCGGTGGGACGGGCGTTCTGTCCGGCACGCGGCGCCGGACCTTTGCCCGGCGTCGTTCGCTTGCGCCGCTTTGGGACTTCGCGGATCGAGCGGATCTGCCGCTCCTGAGTGGTGGTCATAACGTCTCCTACCCCCGGTCCGACACTACCTCTTGAGCGCAGGTGCGCTCAATGGCCCAGCTCCCACATCGAGGAAACCCCCGCAATTTGCGGCCGATGGCTCCGCAATTTGCTCTACCCGACGAATGTACGCCTCGCGAGCGCCCCGGCTGTTTTCCGCCAGGGGACGCGGGGTAGAAGCATGTTGAGGGATGGACTCCTCTGAGTGGATTGCCGCGCAAACTGCCCACGCTTAGAGGCCAAATCGAGGATCGTCATCCACCACAAGTCGGACCTGCCTGTTCTGATCGTTGTCATCGCAGTGACGCTCGGCGGAGTCTGGGCCGTTCCGTGCGGCGCCGTGGCAGCCCTCTACAACCTCCGCGCGGCTCCAGTGGCCTCGTTCGTGTGGTCCCCGCAGCTGCCCCAGATCGGGGACCCGGTGACGGTGACATCCACTTCGAGCGCGAGAGGCAGCCCCGTCACGAGCTTTGCCTGGGACTTTTCCGACAACGGGCCGTTCGGAGCCTTCAGGGAGGGGGGCCCAGTCGGGTCGGTCGCTTATGCCACGCCGGGGTCTCACGTGGTGAGGCTCCGGGTCACCGCGGCAGATGGTCTTTCGAGCGTCGCCGCCGCGAGGATCACGATGACCGCGCCGCCGGCGAGCGCCGGGGTTCTGTACCCCTTTCCGATCGTGAGCATCCGGGGCACCGATTTCCCGCTTCGAGTCAGGATCAAGCGGCTAGCCGTCAGGGCGCCGGTCGGAGCACGCATCGCGGTCACCTGCGGCCACGCGCGCTGTCCCGCCAGGGCGGCAAGACGCACCGCGCCCGCGAAGGCCGGTCGCGAGACTTGGGTGCCGTTTCGACGGTTTGAGCGCGCCTTTCCGGCCGGCGCCGTCTTGGAGGTCCGTGTCACCCAGCCCGGGAAAATCGGTTCGTATACGCGTTTCCACGTCCGCCGGCGAAGGTTCCCAGCGCGCAGCGACTCCTGCCTCGATACTGCCGGAGTCAAGCCGATCGCCTGCCCCCGTTCCTAATATCGGCATCTACATCGCTTGCGGCGCTCGAACCCGGACATGCGCGGTGTCTGCTGCGAGCTGGCCTACTCCGCCAGCCCTATGTCCCCGAGGGCGTCTCGCCAGGTGAGGAAGGTGTGCACCCGGATCAGCTTCCCGTCGCGCACGACGACGTGAATCGCAAACTCCTGGTCGAGCTCGACCCCGCTGGCGCTTCCGCGCATCTGGACGCGCCCGAGCCACAGCACTGAATCCCCCAGATCACGCGACTGGCCGTCGTGAAAGTCGAACACATCCCAGGTCTCCCATACTGCTGCCATTCCGCTCGCCACGTCTTGGTGGCCTCGATAGACAGCGCCCTCCACCGCCGCCGGACCGGCGGGCATCCACTCGATCTCCGGTGCGGCGTAGCTGAGCCACCGGTCAGCGTCGTGCCGATTCCAAGCTTCGATCACCTTCTGAACCAGCTCCACGTTCTCCTGCGACATCGCCTAACCCGCCAGCCCCGCCGCGTGGAGGGCCTCGCCGTGGTCTAGATATCCACGAATGCGAGCGATCTTCCCGTCGCGAAGATCGAAGACCATTCCCAGCGAGGCATCGACGGGCACGCCGCTGTTCTTTCCGCATCCGCTCAGCCGGCCGAGCATGATCACGAGGTCTGGGAGATCGCGAAACGTTTCGGGGCGGATGACGAACTGGTCCCACGCGCTGCTGAGGCTTGCGAAGTACCTGCGGATGCCCTCGCTCCCGCGGAAGACCTCCCCCTCGATGGCCACCATCGAGGGCGACCACTCGAAGTCGGGCGACGTCAGTGCGGTGAAGACCTCGACGTCGCTGCTGTTGAAGGCCTGTATGGCGCGCCCGGCGATCTCCAGGTTGTCCTGTGACATCGCCTAACCGGCCAGCCCGACGGTTTCGAGGGCGTCGGCGGGCGCGGTGTGAGCGGCCGCCGGCATCGCCTCACCCTGCTCGTCGCGCATCTCGCAGCGCGCGCTCGCGGTCGTGGTAGTGGCGAACGGATTGAAGACACGCTCGGACAGGTCGAGTCGTATGGCCGGATCGAGCAGCTCGGCGAACTCGCTCCTGCCCGCCCTCAGGGCGCGGCGTACGAGCTCCACGTTCTCCTGCGACATCGACTACTCCGCCAGGCGCAGATCGTCGAGCGCGTGCGTGTGGTCGAAGTAGATCGTGAGCCTCGTCACCATGCCGCCGCTGAGGTGGAACAGATTGGCTCCCTGCGTGCTGGTCTGGTTGAGCTCCACGCCGCTGGACCTACCGCGGCCGACCGCGTGCAGGAGCACCAGGACGCGCTCGTCGCTCAGCTCCCGGATCTCGTCGGCTTGGACGCCGTACCCGGTCCAAGCGGCCAGGAACTCCCGCCAGCC
>JAXDGQ010000263.1:0-2524 GCA_034664965.1 Solirubrobacteraceae bacterium
AGGCGCAGACGAACCTTGCGGGACGGTCTGGCTCTTGGTGTTCTCGCTTCTCGCGGCCATCTCGCTATCCTTCCTTCGTAAGTACGACGACCATCGTAGCAAATGTACGATGATCGTCGTATAATCATCTCATGAGCCTCTATCACCCCGCCGCCGACGAGATCGAGCTGCCGGCCGTGCTGCACGCCCTCAGCGACCCGCAGCGGCTGCGCATCGTGCGCAAGCTCAACGCAGACCCGGAGCCGCGACCGTGCGGCGGCTTCGACGTCAAAGTCAGCAAGTCCACGTGCACGCATCACTTCCGCGTGCTGCGTGAGGCGGGCGTCATAGAGCAGCACCAGCTCGGCACCGCACGCCTGAACTTGTTGCGCCGCGCCGACCTCGACCGGCGCTTTCCCGGGCTGCTCGACGCGGTGCTCGAGTCGGCCGCGACCGAAACCGCCGCCGCCGTTTAGCCGCCGGGGCGAACGGGTTACGCTCACACCAACCCGGACCACCGAACAGGGGGTTTTACGATGCCCGACCGCCTCTACTTCACCGAGTCAGACGGCGCCAACGAGCTGATCGCCACGGACCCGATGGCGCTGCTGGTCGGCTTCGCGCTCGATCAGCAGGTCTCCGTGCAGAAGGCCTTCTCCGGCCCGCTGGTCCTGCGCGAGCGCCTCGGCTCGCTGGACGCCAAGACGCTCGCATCGGCAGACCTGGAGACGGTATTTCGCGAGAAACCGGCGATCCATCGCTTCCCCGGCTCGATGGCCGCGCGCGTGCACGACCTCGCGGCATACGTGCTCGAGCACTACGAGGGCGAGGCCGCGCGCGTGTGGACCGATGCGCGTGATGCCGATGCGTTGCGCGCGAACATCGCCGCGCTGCCCGGCTTCGGCGAGATGAAGATCAAGGCACTGGGTGCTGTGCTGGCCAAGCGCTTCGGCGTCAAGACGGCGATGGAGCTGGTTCCGCCGCACCCCACGCTCGGGGATGTCGACTCCGCGCAGGCGCTCGCCGACTACCAGGCGGCCAAGAAGGCGCACAAGTTGGCGTGGAGTGGCAAGCGCCGAACGGCGGGGTCGTCGCAGTCGAGGTCGATGGCCTCGAGGCGAAGGCCCGGGAGCGAGTAGTAGCCGCTGTCGAAGCCGAGAGCGTCCTGTCTCGTCGAAGTACACCTTCACACGCAGTTCTTAGGTTCCTCCCAGGAAGCCATTACCGCCGCGACGCATAGTGAGGTCGACTGCCGACCGACGATGAAGGGATGAACCACCATGACGTTCAGGGACAGGATTTCGAGCAGGCGCAAGCTGACCGCGTTCATCGCTGCCGGCGCCGCGGCCGTCGCGCTCGCGCTCGGTGGCTACGGCATCGTCAGCGCGACCGCCGGCACGGGCGCGGGGGCCGCCTCAACAGCCACGTCCGCTTCAGCAACACCAAGCCAATCCGTGCCCCGCGGCGGGGGATCCAACGCCCGGTCTGGACCGGCCGCAGGAGGATCGTCCGGCACGGTCGACATCGTCTCCAAGTCGAGCTTCACAATATCGACTTCAGCCGCTCAGAAGGTGACCGTCAAGAAGGCGTCCTCCACGAAATACCAGGAGGGGACGAGCTCGAGCTCGGCGAGTGCCATCAAGAAGGGCATGAGCGTCCTCGTACTTGGGACGACCAGCGGAACGACCATCACGGCCAGCAAGGTCGTCGTGCAACCAACCGCCGGCGGCGGAGCTACAACTCCCTCGGCGGCAGGGGTGGTGCCCTTCCAACGTGGTGCGCAGTCCACGTCAAAGCAGGTCGGTCAGATCCCAGCGAACTACAGCCAGGGCTCGGGTGCGATCGTCAGCGGAACGGCAGCGAACAAAGCGACTGAAGCTGCGTTGGCCGCCTACCCGGGAGGCGTCGTCGACCGTGTTGTGAGGCTGAGCAACGGCGAGTACGAGGTCCACAACATCGGCGTCAACTGGCCGCACCACATCTTCGTCAACCAGGCCTTCAAGGTCGTCGGCGCCAATTAGCGCCGGTCTCGCTCGCTCGGCGCGCTCGCGCGTAACTCGCATCGTGCGGCCCCGGTTGGAGCGTGAGCCGGGCCGATCGGGCCCTCAATCGCCGGGGCGGCGCCCTCCGGCGCTCGACAACCCACAGGACGCGACGGGCGCCCGAGGTCTGTTCGACCTGGGCGCCCGTTCGCGGGGGTACAGCCCCCGCCAGCGCCCGCGTGGGCGCTGGCGAAGCGAGCTCGCTATAGAACGGTGTTCAGCTCGTACTTCTGGAGTTCCTGGTTTTTGACCGTCGATTCGATTTCCTGACCCGACTGTTCGTACCCCAGGTTTTCGAAGTTGCTTTCGAGGTACGTGTTCGGGTTGGGACCTTCCCATTTGACCGGTTTCTGAACGCCACCGGTCTGTTTGTATTTGAGGATTTCGGTGTTCTTCATCGCGTTGTTTTTGATGTTCACGAGAATACCCTCGCCGGAGCCTTCGCCTTTGCCGCGGACTTTGATTTCCAGCCCGACGCATTTGAATTCGATGAATTTCAGCGA
>JAXDGQ010000264.1:0-3078 GCA_034664965.1 Solirubrobacteraceae bacterium
CTCGAGCACCTTGCCGAACATCTCGCTGGAGGAGGCCTGGTAGAAGCGCGCCTGCGGGCACACTTCGCGCATCGCCTCGAGCATCCGCGTGACGCCGACCCCGGTGAACTCGGCGGTCAGCGTCGGCTGGATCCACGAGACGGCCACGAAGGACATCGCCGCGAGGTTGTAGATCTCGGTCGGATTGGACGCGCGCAGGGCGTCCACGAGCGAGCGCTGATCGAGCAGGTCGCCCTGGTGCAGCGTGATGCGGTCGCGCAGCTGCTCGATCCGGTCGAACTTCTCCGTCGAGGCGCGGCGCACCATGCCGTGGACCTCGTACCCCTTCTCGAGCAGCAGCTCGGCCAGGTAGGAACCGTCCTGGCCCGTGACCCCCGTGATCAGCGCTGAGCGGCGTGTCGACATGCGCGCCAGCCTATAGAACGCTGCCGATACGCCAGCAGGCAGCAGCGCGTCAGCGCACAGCGCCAACCGTCGACGCGACACCCTCCTCGAGCTCGATCTGCGCCTGCCAGGCGAGCAGCTCGTGCGCCTTGTCCGTCGCCGGCCAGCTCCGCGCGGGGCCGCTGTCGCCCCCCGGACGAACCTCCAGCGCCAGCTCGCCGGCATCGCCGCCGCAGGCCTGCCAGACGACACGGGCGATCTCCGCGACGCTCTGCTCGCGCCCGCTGGACAGGTTGAAGTCGTGGTTGAGCGCCGCCGGTGCGTCCAGGGCGGCGACGATCGCGCGGGCGACGTCGTCGATGTGCGTCGGCGCCATCGTCTGCCCGCCCGCCGCGGCGACCTCCAGCGGCCGCCGGCCCGCGAGCGCTCCGTGGATCAGTTCGAGCACGGCCCGCCCGATCCCGGGCTCGCTCGCTGTGGCCGTCCCCGGCCCGTACGTCGCAGACGGCCGGCAGATCGTGAAGGGGAAGCCGTGCTCGTCGTGTGCCGCGCGGCAGTAGCGCTCGCCGGTCAGCCTGCTGTAGCCGGCCGCCGACAGCGCCACTGGGCAATCGGGCAGGTACTCCTCCGGTGTCGGGAACAGCTCGGCGCGCTCGAACACCAGCGGCGAGGAGACGTACACGAAGCGCTGCACGCCAGCATCCAGCGCCGCGCGGATCACCGCGTTGTGCAGTGCGTTTTCGTACTCCATCCAGGTGTGCGCCCGAGCGCCGCCGTCGGCTTTCGGCGCAAGGTAGCTGGCCACGTGGATCACCTGCGAGCAGCCCTTCACCGCCGCCTGCGCCTGCTCCGCTGCGCGCAGGTCGGCGCCGCGGATCTCACACGCCTCGCGCATCCACTGCGGCGCTTCGCGCTCGTCTGCGATGCGTACGTCGTAAGCGGGGTCGGCGAGCAGGCGCCTGGCGACGGCGGCGCCGAGCATGCCCGCGCCACCGGTGATCAGCACACGGCTCATGCGCGGCGCCGGCCGCCGGGGCCCGAGCCGCGGTCGCGGCGGTAGCGCGCATACTGCCGCGCGAAGCCGGCGACGAACAGCGGGTTGTAGCGGGCGTAGCGTCGCCACAGGCGGCGTGGCTCGCGCGAAAGGCGGTAGACCCACTCCAGGCCGCTGCGCTGCATCCACCGCGGCGCCTGCGACACGAGGCCGGCGTGGAAATCGAACGCCGCCCCGACGCCTACGAGCAGCGGCGGGTCAAGGCGCGGGCGCATCGCGTGCATCCACTGCTCCTGCTTGGGCTGTCCCGTGCCCACCCACACGACCGCCGCGCCCGAGGAGTTGATCAGCTCGATCTCGCGCTCGTCCTCCTCTGGCGTGAGCGCGCGGAAGGGGGGCGAGGACCCGCCCGCCACGCGCAGGCCGGGGAAGCGCTCGCTCAGGCGTCGCTCGAGCAACAGCCGCTCCTCTGGGCCGCGACCTCCGTACAGGTAGATCGGCGTGCCGTTGCCCGCCGCGCGCTCGCAGAACCTCGCCATCAGGTCCGGTCCGTACACCCGCGTCGCTCGTGGGTGCCCGAGCGCGTGCAGCGCCCAAACCAGCGGCTGACCGTCGGGCACCGCCAGCGTGGCGCCGAGCGTCGCCGCCAGCGTCGCCGGCTGCTCGCGGGCTGACATCACCAGGTTCACCGCGGCGGCCGTCACGTAGCCGCGCGCGTCCGCCGCGATCATCGCCTCCATCCAGTCGATCACCTGCGCGTAGTCGGAGATCGCCAGCGGGATGCCGAGCACCTCTGCGGTGCAGGGCGGGGGTGGTGGGGCTGTCGGGGCGGGCTGGTCGATCGCGTGAAGATACCCCTCGCCCGGCGGCGCCACACCCACTGGGGCGCAGGACGGCGGCCTGCGGCCGGGGCCATGCGCCCGCTGGTGAACGCCGTGGCGAGCTTGCGATCCCGGAGCATGCAAGGCGGCGGCCGACCGAGCGTGAGGAGTCGATCAGACAGAATTCGTCTGGCTCGCAGGATTCGCGTAATCTGCAGCCATCAGCCCGCTCCTCGTCCGCCGCTACCGCGCCGACCGGCTCCTGCGCGAGGAGTTCGATCGACTGCGCCAGAGGGTCATCGGCGTCGTTTCGCGGCGACTGCTGGCAGCCGGAGTGCGCTTTGACTCCAGCGATCTCGACGCGTGCTACTCGCAGGCGTGGCAGGGCCTGCACGCTGCCGTGCTCGACGGTGAGGAGATCGGCAATCCCAGCGCGTGGCTTGCCCTCGTGACCTACCGTCGCGCGATCGACGAGCTCCGCTCCCGTCGCCCGATCGCATCCGCGCCCTCGGCCGGCCCCCGTACGGCGGATGACCCCGGCGCGCCTGCTGTGCTCGCGGCGCACGACCAGCCGGCCGACCAGCGCGACATCGCCGCCGACCTCGACGATCGCGCGCGGCTGCGCCAGCTGTTCGAAGCGCTGCGCGCGCGCCTGAGCGCGCGCGAGCAGCAGGCGGCGACGCTGTGCTACCTGCATGGCCTCTCGCGCGCCGACGCCGCCGCGCGGATGGGCATCAGCCGGTCGCGCATGCGCAAGCTCATGGAGGGCCGCGGAGCGGGGTCCCAGGGCGTCGCCGCCAAGATGGGCGAGCTCGTCCAGATCATCCGCTCCGGCGAGTGGTGCGAGCAGCAGGGATCGCTGATGCGCGCCTTCGCCTA
>JAXDGQ010000265.1:0-5106 GCA_034664965.1 Solirubrobacteraceae bacterium
GTCCCATACAACGCCTCACGGGGTTGTGGGGGGCGAACCGCCTCCCGACGCTGCAGTGCTGAGGGCTTAGCGCACACCGCCTCGCTACGGGCGGGCAGGAGCAAACAACCTAGGCTCTGCGCCGGTCCCGGACTCCGCATCAGTCTCTGGGACAGGGTCGATGCTCGCGATCACGCCGCGATTGCGACCAAGCCGCTTCGCTTCATACAATGCGCGGTCCGCCTCACGGATGAGGTCCTCCGATGTCTTCCCCTGAGGGCAGCCGACGGCGACACCAAAGCTCATTGCGATTGGTCCGACTTCGCCATTGACTGCATCTGCGACGAGCCGGCGGAGCCTTTCTGCGGTGTCGGATGCGCCGGGTCCGGTGGTGTTCGGGAGGATCGCCGCAAACTCGTCGCCGCCAATCCTCGCCATCGTGTCGCCAAAGCGGACCAGATCCAGGCTTACACTGCCGACCGCAACGAGAACGGCGTCGCCCGTCGGGTGTCCGAGACGATCGTTGAGCGCCTTGAAGTTATCGATGTCGCAGAATAGAAGCGCGAGCGATCGACCTGCCCTAGTCGCGTTTGCGAGCTCTCTCGCGAGAGCCTCATCAAACCCTTTGCGATTGACAAGGCCAGTGAGCGGGTCAGTTCGCGCTGCCTCAGACAGCCGGGCAACAAGCTGGTCGTTACGCCGCCTCAGCGCGTATACGACGTTTGCGGAGACCGTGACCACTCCCATTGTGATAAGCCAGCGTGTGACCCCGATCTGCCCAGGGTGGATGAGGAGCAACGCCATCGCGTAGCCACTGGCTATGACCGTCAACTGCACGAACAACTGGATTCGCGAGAAGAAGTAGCCGGCATAAAGTGCGATCCACAAATAGAGGACCTCGTTGTCGGCCGCAGGTCCCCCAAAACGCTCGCCGTTGAAATACAACGCGAGCGTGATGATCGCGCTTCCCAAGACCATAAAAGCGGGAAAGATCCAACCCGAAAAGCGGCGAGCAGGGCCACGCAGCAGAAACCACGCAACCGCCGCCATCAAGGCCGCAAGGGCCCAGAAGCCACCGATGTCCGCCTTTGGCGAGTGAGGCAAGGCGATGGCAGCCACCGTCGTCGCAGAGCCGGCGGCGTATAGAAGGCCTGCAACGCGTCTCATCAGGTGTCGTTGGTCGTCCGGCTGCGCCGCGCTGGGACTCATTTGCTCGGTATCGGCAGTATCTCCCGCAGCTTTGAGAGACCAGGCTCCAGTTGGCCGAGTCGGACTGGTCGGGGGCCATAGCGATGAAGGCGCGCAGTTGGGCAAGAGACGTTGAGCTGCGCTGGAGTCCCGCGCGGTCACGGGTTGGTGGGGGGTGCGAATCGGCTGCCGGCGCTGGGATTGGTCAGGGTCAAGACTCATCGAGACTTCCCTACAGGGCCGAGCGTTGAGCTGTTGGCCTGGGCCGGAGGCTGGCTGATGATGGCGTTGTGGTCGTGAGGTACCACCTACCTACGTACGTGACCCGCCGTCCGCTCGCGGGCGGCTCGGCGCCAACCGTCTGCGCGGGTGGACCGGGACTCAGTCCTCGGGCCTCGACTTCGGTACGTCCCCTGTAGGGGCTTCTCCGTGTTAGGGGGCGCTCCTGAGTCGGCGTCATCGCGACGTGAATGGCAACACTCGATCGAGGCCGGACACCTCGAGGATGCGCTGAATGCCTTCCCCGGGGATGATCCGCAATTCGTGCCCCTTTTCCTCGCACAGCGTCCCCGCGCGAATGAGCACCCGGAGCCCGGTGGAGTCCATGAACGTCACTTTGCGCAGGTCGATCACAAGCCCAGTGCCGGAGGCACAAACCTCTCGAACCGCCTCCTCAAGCTCGTTCGCCGAGTCAAGATCAAGCTCGCCAGTCAGCGCCAGGGTGTGCCTTCCGGCGCGGACGGTGTTGCGGATCGATAGCGGCGCGATGTCGGGCCCTCGACTCGACATGCTTACCCTCTGTGCTTGCCGTTGATGGAGACCACTCGGTGATCACCGCACCCCCGTAGCACCGCCGCGCCCATCACGGTGATGGCTAGAACCCTCGTTGCAGGCATCATCACAACAGCTTCCCAAACGACTAGAACGCCCGGTACTAGACCTTTGGTTGGGTCGAAGTGCGCTGGCTTGCGTACGGGGCTGGCCATTTGACACCAGCCGTCCTCACTGGTGCCACAAGCCGTCAAATCGAAGCGTCGTGCCGGGAGCGGTCGTCGCGTTGCCATCACGCTGGCGCCCCTATACGCAAATGTCCGGAGTTGTCTTTCGCGCCGGGACTTCTCTACTGAGCGCTGGCGGAGCGCGGGTAGCGTGGCAACCCGTCGTCGGGAATCGGCTCCCAGGGTGCCGCCGAGTCCACGAACTGCCGGTATGACGGTCGTATTTCTGGGTCTCGGTCTAGAGTTCCCAGCCGCACGACGACCTGCTCATCAGCAAAGGGGTCAGCGCTAAAGAGGGCTGAGCCGCAGACCGAGCAGAAGTGCTTCGGAACGCCGGCCTCAGGCTTGTACGAGCGCAGCTGCTCGCGTCCACTCAGCAAACTGAAGCCCTCACGCGGGACGAGACCGTTCGCCGAAGCTGCCGTGCCCGTTCGCCGCTGACAGTGCGTGCAATGGCAGTAGCGAGCAGAGGAAAGCGGTCTCGTGACCTGATAGCGAATAACTCCGCAGAGGCACCCCCCTCCGAGCGGTGACTGTGGCGACGGCTGGGTGGAGGCGCCTGACACTGCCCAAATCTTAGGCGGTCTGAAGGAACACCGGCTCGGCGCGGCCGCCACAACGCACCGAATTGTGAGTCTTGCCTGGTCGTAGGTGCCCCCCCTCACGGTGCGTTCGACCTCCGGGAGCTCAGTCGAAACGCAAACCGCCCAAACACCAGCAATTGCTCGAAGCCCAAGACGACGCCCCATCCCCGAACTTGGAGCGCCCGGCGGCGAACTAAACTAAACCGCCACGCCACGCCCCTTGGCCGTGATCCTCACTCAGAGCAGTCCGCGCAATGCCGCTGCGGATCACCGTGTCGAGGAGATGCGGAAGAACGCCGCAGCTCGCACCCCAATGCGCTTTTCAAACTCCGGCACGACCTGCAGGCGGTAGAGCCCCGGCGCGAGCGTTTTGCCGCCAACGCGACCCCCGAAGCGCAGGGTGTTGCGCCCTGCTCGGTCCTGGTGGAGAAAGCTGCCTATGAACACCGAGCGGACGCAAGCGTGGGTTGCGGTTTTGCGCGGGCGACGAGTTGGACTGACGCATCTGTGCCGGGCGTTTTCAATTCCAGGACGAAGCCCGAACGCTGTCAACCTGCTGCGCGCCGGCTTGGAGTCGCTGTAACTGATCCTGGCTGCTCTAGCCCCGCCCCTGCCCCCCGCAGAGGCGGCGGCGAACACTCGGGGCGAGACGATCAGCCGGCTGATGACGGCCCTCGGCGCAGCTTGGACAACGGCTCCGAGAGTTGCGCCCGCCGGGGCCTGAGCGGCTGACGGCTGCGAAGACGGCGGAGCGGGCGGGCACCCCGGAAGGGCCTTGCAGACGTCGAGGCGCCCGCCGGTGATAACTCTTCCCGACAGCGAGGGCACGGGATCGACGTGGCCGAGGATGTCGGACTTGAGCTCAGTCGCCGAGAGGGACGGGGCGACCGAGAGGATCAGCGCCGCCGCGCCGGCCACCTGCGGAGCTGCCATCGACCCGCCGCTCAGATAGCCGTAGGTGCCGTTTCGCAGCGTCGAGTAGATGCTGACCCCCGGCGCGGCGAGATCGACGGTGTGCGGACCGTAGTTGGCCCACGACGGCAGCTGATCATTGTTGTCGCTGGCGGTGACGCAGATCTCGTTCGCAAGGCCGTAATCGCACGGATAGCGCGCGACGTTGTCGTTGTTATCGCCCGTGTTGCCCGCGGCGGTCACGAACAGGATGTTGTTTTCCCCGAGCGTCCTGATCTCTTCCGCCAACGCCTGTGACCTCGCGGTCCCGAAGAACGTCGCCGAGTCGTTGACAACGCGCACGTTCACACCCGCCTGCTTGGCGTTCACCAGCCATTGCAGAGCTTCGATCAGCTCGCTCGTTGCGCCGCTGTTCGCCGAGTCCAGCCACTTGACCGGCAGGATCGAGCTCTGCCAGTCCATCCCGGCCACACCGATCCCGTTGCCGCCAACGGCGCCGATGATCCCTGCAACGTGGGTGCCGTGGCCGCCGTAGGCGGTGTCCTCGTCACTGGAATCGCAGCCTCCGTCCAGCACGTCATAGCCGTGTGTCCCGGCCGGACACCCGCCGATCCCTCCTGGGTTAGACCAGATGTTCGGGCGCAAGTCGACGTGGTCGTGGTCTGCGCCCGTGTCGGTCTCGCCGACGACGATCGACCGGCTGCCGGTGGTCACTCCCCAGCCTTCGAACGCCTTGTCGTCGGCCTCTGGGGAGCCGTTTGCCAATGGTCCGAGCAGCTCTTCGGATTCCTGCCCCGGGACGGCCTGCCCCGTGTTGCGATCACCCCATTGCGCGGGAAAGAACGGATCGTTCGGGACGGCGCTTGCGTGCATCGTGTAGTCCGGCTCCGCGTAGGCGAGCGCGGGGTCGCCGCGCAGGCGGCGGATGGCCGCCAGCTCACCGGTCCGCTCCACCTTCATCAAAAGAGGGGCGACGAGGGATGGCAGGGGCGTTCGGCGACGGACCTGCCGATCGGCGGGTCCCAGCCTGGAGACGCTTTGCGCGCCGGCTCGGCGCTCGATCGCGTGCTGGCGGGCAATGGATACGCCCGAGTGAAAGCCGATCAGTATCACGCCCTGGCGAAAGGGATCACCCGTGGGCCGCAACGTCGCGGCTTCGTGCGTGGCGCCCGCCGGAGGCCGTGAGACCGTCGCCGCGAGCGTCGGGCGCACGTGGCGTGAGCTGAGCGTGGAGTCCGCCGACGCGCTCAAGCTCAACGTCGCACACGCCAAGGCGACCAACGCACGGCCCGTCGATCCAAGACGATGCGATCTGCCTCCATGCTCGCACGCCGTCCTGGAACTTGCAGACACTCATCAAATATTCCCGACCAGGGGGATTCTAAGCGCCGGGTCCCGGTTTGCGGGTCTCGGCGCTGGCCATGCGACCGCTTGCCGCTACGAAA
>JAXDGQ010000266.1:0-6396 GCA_034664965.1 Solirubrobacteraceae bacterium
GAGCGACAGCGCCGCGACCACGCCGATCCCGAACAGCACGTCGCCGGGGCCCTGCTGGAGCGCCGGCCAGAACAGGCCGCCGAGGTAGTGGGGCACGAAGAACGCCGAGATGGCGATCGTGATCGTGTAGTTGAGCATCTGCGCCCACGCGGCGAAGAACGACCACAGCTCGTTGAAGGCGTGACGCGCGAAGCTCGACGAGCCGCCCGCCTCGGGGTACATCGCCGTCGCCTCGGCGTACGTGGCGGCGGTCAGGTAGAAGATCACGCCGGTGATCAAAAAGACGATCGGCGTCAGCCCGAGCGCGTAGGAGGCGACGAGCCCGAGCGCGTAGTAGATCGACGAGCCGACGTTGCCGTAGGCGGTCGAGAACAGCGCGCTGGTCCCGAGCACCCGCTTGAGGCCGTGTTGGGTCAGGCGTGCCATGGGCGCAGCGTATAGAGGGTCGGACACGCACAAGCCCGCTGCGCGGACGGCGCCTGGGCCCAGCGGAAGGATTCGCGAGTGCAAAATCCCGTGCACCGCAGTCCGCCGGGGAGGAACCCGCCGTATGATCCCGACGACCGGAGGCCCGAGGGCCGCCGGTCACCCTGCTATGGACACCTCGCGCCGCGGAAACTACGACTCGGGAGAGGACTTCGTCCTCGAATACGGCGAGCTGCGGTTCACGTTCAACGAGGAGGATTTCTCCGAGCGCTGCGAGCAGGCGGCGATCAAGGTCGGCTTCGTCGGCGGGCGCCTCGGCGAGGAGGAGCTGGAAGACCTCGTCAACCTCGCCGTCAACGGCGAGATCTCAGATCCGGCCTCGGCGCTCGGGCAGCACGTCAACGACTGCTGGCCGGAGCTCGTCGGCCCGGCCGAGCGCTCGCTCGTGCACTGGCTGCGCCGTCTGGTGTTCCGCGGAGCGTGGCTGGATCAGCGGGTGAACGAGGGTGAGCTCAGCGTCGCCTTCGACGAACAGACCGGCAGCTTCGCCTACGTCCAGCCCGTCGACCCGCTGTCGCACGCCGGCGGCGAACCGATCGAGCTCGCACCCGAGCCCTCATGGGGCCGGGTCGCCTACCGCCGCTACGCCTAGGCGCCGGGCTGGTCGCTGCGACCGCGCGCCCGGCTCTCGCCTGGCAACTAGCCCGCGTCCAGCGCGCTCGCGCGCGCCTGCGTGATCGCCTGAGCACCGTCGTTCCCGACGAGCAGCTCCGGCTTGAGCGTGCCGCTGGCCGCCAGGTCGAGGATCGGCTGGCGCCCGGTCGAGGTGAGCGCGACATCGAGCGCGATCACGGTGCTCTCGCCGCCGAACGGCTGGGTGGCGGTGGCGATCACCGTCAGCGAGCCGCCCTCGCGCAGGTTGCGCGCGGAGGCGAGCGCCTTGCGCGCGGCCTGCGGATTGAGGCCGTCGAGCGTGTCGATCAGCACGACGGCGTCCCCCCCGCGCGCTGCCACGCGCTTGGCGGCGTCGAGTGCGCGCTCGACGGCCTGGCTCTGAGAGTCTGAGGAAGCGCCAAAGCTGAGCGCGGCGGCCGGCGCGAGCGGGCCCTGCTGCCACTCTGCGATCTCCTCCGGGCGCGCCCCGGCGACGACGAGCGAGACCTCCAGGCCGTCGCGAGCCGACAGCGCTCCGAGCAGGCCGCGAAGCGTCTCGGTCTTGCCGGCGCGCGCGGCGCCGGCGATCGTCACCCGCGATCCGCGGCCGAACGGCGTGAGCCATTCGATCGCCTCGAGCGTCGGGTCCTTGGACTCCAGCGCGATGCGCTCGCTCGGATAGTCGACCGGCAGGTCCTCGTAGCGCGCGCCCGCCGCGACCGAGTCGGCTGAGGCTCCGTTGATCGTGTCTATGCGCACCAGCGACGGGTAGCGCTCGGAGCGGCGCGGCGTGCGCGCCGGGCCGGAGACGCGGTCCCCGGAGACGAGCTCGCAGCGGCGGACCTGCGCGGCGGAGATATACACGTCCGCATCAGACGGCTCGGGGGGGTCGATGCGCAGGAAGCCCGAGCCGTTGCCGAGCACCTCGACTACGCCCTCGGCGACCGTAGCGACATCGTCGCCGTCGGCGTCCTTGGGCTGCTCCTCATCACGCGTGCTGCGGCTGCGCTCGCGGCGGCTGCTCCGCTCGCGGGGAGCCCTCTCGCGCGGAGCCCGCTCGCGCGAGGCCGGCCGGCGAGGCTCCTTCTCGACCTCGTCCTCGCCGTCCTGCGACGTATCGGCCGAGCCGGCGCGCGAGGCGGAGCCTGGGCGACGCGAACGGCCGCCGCGCCGGCGGCTGCGCTCGGGTTGATCCTCGGAATCCTGCTCCTGCGACGGTGAGGACGGCTCCTCGTCGTCGTCCTGCGCAGGCGCGCCGCCGAGGATGCGGTCGATCAGATCGGCCTTGCGCAAGCGGCGAAATCCGTCGAGGCCGAGCTGGTCGGCGATCGCGTGAAGGTCGGCGAGCGGGCTTGCCTCGAGCTCGGAACGGTCCAGTACTGCTGGCATTTGGGGGTCTCCTTCTCTTGGGGTGGGTGGTCGGCGTCCCGCCGCGTTGGACAGCTGCGGGCACCCATGAACGCCTTTCAGCCTAGCGGCTCCCCCGGCCGCCTCGCGCGATCCGCGGCGCGGAGCGGGCCCGTCGTGGGCGTCAACCGGTCAGCCGGTCGTGACGAAGTTCATCGGCGAGCGCCAGATCCCTGCTCGGCTCCTCGGCGCCGCGCAGCGCGGCCCGCACGGCCAGAAAATCCGCCGCCGCGGCGACGTCGTGGACGCGGAAGACATGCGCTCCGGCGTCCACGCCGTGCGCGAGCGCGGCGAGCGTGCCGGCAAGACGCTCGCGCGGGGCGCGGCCGGTGAGCGCGCCGACGAAGTCCTTGCGCGAGATCGCCATGAGCAGCGGGCGTCCGAGCTCGTGCAGGCGATCGACCTCGCGGAGCAGGCGGATCGTCTGCGCGGGCGTCTTTGCGAAGTCCGGCCCCGGATCGACGATCAGCTGCTCTGCCGCCACGCCCGCCTCGAGCGCCACCGCGATGCGCCGGTGCAGGAAGTCGAGCACCTCGGCGGTGATGTCGTCGTAGAGGTCTGCATCGTGCAGACGCTCGCGCGGGGCCGCGCGCGTGTGCATGAGCACGAGCGCAGCCCCTGTTTGCGCGCAGACGCCCGCAAGGGCCGAGTCGCGCAGGCCGCTGACGTCGTTGACGATGCTCGCGCCGGCGGCGATCGCGGCGCGAGCGACGGGGGGCTTGTAGGTGTCGACCGAGACGATCGCCCCAAGGCCGCCGGCGACGCGTTCGACGAGCGGCACGACGCGCTGAAGCTCCTCCTCGACGGACAGGGCAGGGCGCCCTGTCGTGGCGGACTCGCCGCCGATGTCCAGGATGTCGGCACCCGCGGCGAGCAGCTCCTCGGCCAGCTGCACCTGGGAGTCGAGCGTGGGGCGCCGGCCGCCGTCGCTGAAGGAGTCAGGCGAGGCGTTGACGATCCCCATCAGCCAGGGCCTGGAGCCGAGCTCGATCACGCGGCCGGCGGCTGTCAGGCGACGCATGGGGGCCGAGCAAAGGGCATCGCCCGGCGGGCTCACGGCTGCGCCAGGCCCTCCGCGCGGGCCTCGTCGGCGAATCGCTCGATCTCCAGCCGCGTCCGCGCGGCGTCCCAGCCGAGCTCGCCCGCCAGGATGTCGGCGACGCGCTCCACCGGTCCCCCAGCTCCATCGCCGTCGGCCGCCAGCTCGTGCGCGGCCAGCAGCCCCAGGCGGGTGCGGCGCAACAGCACGTCGCCGATGCTGCGGGCCTGCTCGTTGCGCGCCGCGAGCGTGACCTCCGCGAGCAGGTCGGGGAGCCCGGGCACGATCGGCTGGGCCAGCTCGCCGCGCTCGGCGGCGAGCGCGAGCACCTCATGGGCGGCGTAACCGTAGCGGGAGGCGAGCGCTGGATAAGACTGCTCGGGCACGCCCTCCACGGGCGGGAGCTCATCGACGGCGATCGCCTGGCCGAGCGGGATCTCACGCGTGCGGCAGGGAGCGTCGCGTGCTTCGCGCTCGACGAGGCGATCGACGGTCATCTTCGCCATCCGCCGCCACGTCGTCAGCTTGCCACCGGTGATCGTGATCATGCCCGAGGAGGTCTCATAGAGCTCGGCCTTGCGCGAGATGTCGACGGACTTCTTCGGGTCGCCTGTGGAGATCAGCGGGCGCACGCCCGCAAACGCGCCCGTCAGGTCGGCCGGGGAGAGCGCCGAGCCGAAGAACTCGTTGACCGCGGCGAGCAGGTAGTCGACGTCCTCGCCGGAGGGCTCGACGTGCTCCAGCGATCCCTCGTAGTCGTTGTCGGTCGTGCCGACGAGGGTGTGCCCGAGCCACGGCAGCGCGAAGATCGAGCGCCCGGAGCCGGCGGGGACGATCGCGCCGCCGACCAGTGGCAGGTCCTCATTGCGCAGCGTGACATGCGTGCCGCGGCTGGGCCGGATGCGCGGCAGCTCGGCCTCGTCGTGCAGCTCTCGCGGGCGCAACTCGTCGGCCCACACACCGGTCGCGTTGACGACGTTGGCGGCATGCACCTCGAACTCCTGACCGCTCTCGCCGTCGCGCGCGCGCACCCCCTGGGCGCGTCCCTCGCGCTCGAGCAGCCCGGTGACGCCGACGCGGTTGGCGCAGACCGCGCCGAAGCGCTCGGCCTCGCCGAGCACGGTGAGCACCAGGCGGACATCGTCGGTCTGACAGTCGTAGAAGAGATAGCCGCTGGTGGGTTCGCGCGAGGCGAGCGCCGGGAGCAGCTCGAGCACTTCCTCGCCGGAGATCACGCGATGGCGCTCGGGGCTCCAGGACTCGCCGCCCTCCGGAGCGCTCGCCACCGGCGGCTGTTCGCCGGCGGACTCGCGCTCGGCCGCGCGCGCGCGCCGTCCCCTGCGCGAGCGCAGCTGCCCTCCGGCCGAGCGCCGGTCGGTGACCGACATCACGTCGTAGAGGTTCAGCCCGACCCCGACCAGGCGGTCGGGGCGGGCCCCCTCGAAGGCCGCCACGACCAGCGGCAGCGGGCGCACGAGATGCGGCGCCAGCGCGACCAGCAACTGGCGCTCCAGCAAGGCCTCGCGCACGAGCCCGAGGTCGAAGTTCTGCAGATAGCGAAGGCCGCCGTGCACGAGCTTGCTCGAGCGGCTGGAGGTTCCGCTGGCGTAGTCGGCGCGCTCCAGCAGCGCCACGCTGTAGCCGCGCGAGGCGGCGTCGAGCGCGACGCCGGCCCCTGTGATCCCGCCGCCGACGACGACGACGTCGAACTCCTCCTCGGTCAGCGCCGCGAGAGCCTGGCTGCGCTCGATCACGACCGCAGTCTCGCAGAGCCGCTACTCAGATCTGGCCGAGCTCCGCGGTGATCTCCGAGACCGCCGACTTGGCGTCGCCGAACAGCATCGCCGTCTTGGGGTCGTAGTAGAGCTCGTTTTCGATGCCCGCGAAGCCGGGGTTCATCGAGCGCTTGATGACGATCACGGAGTGACTGTCGCTGACTTCGAGGATCGGCATCCCGTAGATCGGCGAGGACGGAGTGTTCTTGGCCGCCGGGTTGGTGACGTCATTGGCGCCGATCACCAGCGACACGTCGGTGCGCTGGAACTCGGGGTTGGCGTCATCCATCTCCTTGAGCTGGTCGTAGGGCACGTCGGCCTCGGCGAGCAGCACGTTCATGTGCCCGGGCATGCGCCCGGCGACCGGGTGGATCGCATAGCTGATTTCAACGCCGCGTTTCTCGAGCTCCTTGGTCAGCTCCCGCACCGCGTGCTGGGCCTGGGCGACCGCCATGCCGTAGCCGGGCACGATCACCACGCGATTGGCGTAGGCGAGCTGGATCGCCGCGTCGGCGGCGCTGGTGGAGCGCACCGTGCCCGCATGCTCGCCCGCCCCGGAGGCGCCCTCGATCGCCCCGCCGCCGCCAAAGCCCCCGGCGACGATCGCCGGGATCGAGCGGTTCATCGCGGTGGCCATCAGGTTCGTGAGGATCGTGCCCGAGGCGCCGACGATCATGCCGGCGACGATCAGCGCGGTGTTATCGAGCGCGATCCCCGTCGCCGCCGCGGACAGGCCGGTGAAGGCGTTCAGCAGTGAGATCACGACCGGCATGTCGGCGCCGCCGATTGGCAGCACCACGGCGTTGCCGAGCAGCGCCGAGCAGACGAGCAGGCCGATGAAGATCGCTTCGGAGTGCGAGCCGGCGGCGATGTCCACACCGGCGGCGACCGCGAGGATGAGCAGCACGAGGTTGACGATCTGCTGGGCCTGGCCGAGGCCGATGGGCCGCCCGGGGATGATTTCCTGGAGCTTGCCGAAGGCGATGTTGGAGCCCCAGAACGAGACCGAGCCGATGATCGCGGCGAAGAGGATCGGGATCGCCGTGTCCAGCGGCAGCGCGCCTCCGGCGTGGCGGAACTCCGCCCAGGCGATCA
>JAXDGQ010000267.1:0-2919 GCA_034664965.1 Solirubrobacteraceae bacterium
GCCCCGTAGATCGTCGTCTTCAGCACCGAGCCCCACAGGTCGGTCGTCGAGGCGTTGGCGAACAGCGTGTTCCAGAACGGGCCGAGCGGCTGGCCGTTGACGAGCTCGGCGATGATCCCGCCGAAGATGCCGAACAGCAGGGCGTAGATGTCGAACAGGCCGGTGACGACCATCAGCGCGAGAAAGCGCGGCACGACGAGGTTCTTGACCGGGTCCACGCCGAGCACCTGCAGCGCGTCGAGCTCCTCGCGCACCTTGCGCGCGCCGAGGTCGGCGGTGATCGCCGTACCGGCGACGCCGGCGACGACGATCGCGGTGACGCTCGGCCCGATCTCGCGAACGGCGCCGAGCACGAAGAAGCCGCCGAGGCGATCGAGCGCGCCGAAGATCGTGAGGAAGTTCGCGGCCTGCAGCCCGGGCGCGGCGTAGCAGATGCAGACGGTCGAGATGAGCAGCGGAAACCAGCACAGGCGCAGCGCGAAGAGGAACTGCGAGACGAGCTCGCCGCCATACGGATACGGAGGACGCAGGGCGGACCAGATCGTCCTCCCGGTGAGGATCATCATGTCCCCGAATTCCTCGAGCACGTGCCGTGCCGGGACAAACGCCCGCTCGGCGACGCTGCGAACCATCTCTGCCTGCCCCTCCTCGGGTTGCCGTCGGTGGTCCGGCGAACTCTACGCGATGCGCCCCTGATCCGCCACCGCTAGGCGCTATCCGCGATTCCAAGCCCGGGACTCGCGGGTGCGCGGCGTTGATATGGTCCCTCGCCGGTGAGGAGAGCGGCATTCATCTCGGTCGGGGCCGTGGCGTCGTCCTTCGCCCTGCTCGCGTCCGGCTGCGGTGGCGGCAGCGAACAGACCGCCGGGGAAGCCAAGCGCAGCTACAAGACCGAATTGCTCGGTCTGACGTTCAAGCCCGACCAGGCGGTCGCGCGTCCGGCGACCATGCGCATCAAGGTGCGCAACGTGGACTCCAAGACGATTCCGGCCGTCGCGGTCACGCTCGACTCCTTCTACTACACCGAAAAATACCCGGAACTGGCCGCCAACCAGCGACCGGTATGGGTCGTCGAACAGGGACCCGGAAAGCCTCCCCGCACGCCCGTGCAGAGCCAAGCCGTCAGTCCCCCCGGGGGAGGCCAGACCGCCTACGTCAATACCTGGGCCCTGGGGCCTCTGGCGCCCAAGCACACACAGACCTTCGAATGGAAGGTCGTGCCGGTCAAGTCCGGCACCCACACCGTCCACATCACGATCGGCGCCGGACTCGGCGGGCGGGCCAGGGCGACACTGGCCAACGGCAACTCGGCGACGGCGACGCTCGTCGCGCACATCGCTCCCGCGCCGCCCTCGACGCACGTCGATCCGAGCACCGGCAAGGTCGCCGCCGGTCGCTTCTCGGCGCTGCCCTAGGCGCCGCCCAGGGCGCAGCCCGAGGCGCCTCCCTGCGGCCTCACCGAGTGCCGGCCCCGGCGCCGGCGCGTTTGGCCCGCTGTCGAATCGCCGGCCCTTGCTATTTCGCCAGGCGGTGATGTCCTCGGACGTGCTTGGCACTACGATTGCGTTCGGCTCTACGCCCTATGCCCGTCTTTCTCCAGGAGGAATCGATTCCGCTCATGCCAAGGACTCGTCAGCAGAACGTCACCGCCGCGCAGTGGAGCCCCAACGGAGACGCGCTGGGCTCCCCGGACCTGACCGTCGCCGGCAACCAGGTGTTCGGCGAGAACGTCTTCTCGCCGGCCGTGCAGCGCCACCGTCTGCCCAAGCACGTCTACAAGGCGCTGGCGCGGACGCTCGCGCGCGGCGAGGCGCTGGACACGTCGCTGGCCGACGCCGTCGCGCAGGCGATGCGCGAGTGGGCGATGGAGAAAGGGGCCACGCACTACACCCACTGGTTTCAGCCGCTGACCGGGTCCACGGCTGAGAAGCACGACTCCTTCTATGGCCCGTCCGGCGACGGCACTGCGCTGGCGGAGTTCTCCGGCAAGGAGCTGATCCAGGGCGAGCCCGACGCCTCCTCGTTCCCGACGGGCGGCATCCGCGCGACGTTCGAGGCGCGCGGCTACACCGCCTGGGATCCGACGTCGCCGGCGTTCATCCTGGAGAACCCCAACGGCGCGCTGCTGTGCATCCCGACGGCCTTCACCTCGTGGACGGGCGAGGCGCTGGATCACAAGATCCCGCTGCTGCGCTCCATGGACGCGCTGGCCGGCGCGGCCGTGCGCGCGCTCGGTCTGCTCGGGGTCGACGACGCGGCGCGCGTGTTCACGACGACCGGCTGCGAGCAGGAGTACTTCCTGATCGACGAGCAGTACTTCTTCGAGCGGCCCGACCTGGTGACGACGGGGCGCACGCTGTTCGGCGCCAAGCCGCCGAAGGGCCACGAGCTCGACGACCACTACTTCGGCTCGATTCCCGAGCGGATCCTCGCCTACATGCTCGAGGTGGAGCTGGAGCTGGCCAAGCTCGGCGTGCCGGTCAAGACGCGCCACAACGAGGTCGCCCCGAACCAGTACGAGCTCGCGCCGATCTTCGAGAACTCCAACGTCGGCTCCGACCACCAGATGCTGACGATGCAGATCATGCAGAACACCGCGCGCCGCTATGGCCTCGTGTGTCTGCTGCACGAGAAGCCGTTCGCCGGCGTCAACGGCTCGGGCAAGCACAACAACTGGTCGATGGGCACCGACACCGGGCTGAACCTGCTCGACCCGGGCGACACGCCGGCGGAGAACCTGCAGTTCCTGTTCTTCTGCACGGCCGTCATCAAGGCCGTCAACGAGTACCAGCAGCTGCTGCGCGCGTCGATCGCCAGTGCCGGGCAGGACCACCGCCTGGGCGCCAACGAGGCGCCGCCGGCGATCATCTCGATCTTCCTCGGCGCCGAGCTGGAGAAGGTCTTCGCGGAGATCGAGAA
>JAXDGQ010000268.1:0-6058 GCA_034664965.1 Solirubrobacteraceae bacterium
GATGGCAGAGCTGAAGGCCGCCGACGGAAAGCTGGCGCAGTACCTCAACGAGGCCTACGGGCTCGAGCAGCGGCTCGAGACCGCGCTGGAGGCGCACGTCGCCATGACCGCCGACACGGCCTACAGAAAGCGCCTGAAAGAGCACCTCTCAGAGACCAAGCGCCACGCGCGCGAGGTCTCCAAACGCATCAGACAGCTCGGTGGCGAAGCGACGACGATCGACCCGCCGGGCCCAACCGCGGTGACCGATGCGGCACAGGCCGTGCTCGGCGGAGCGCAGAAAGCCATCGCGCTCGCGCAGGGTCCGCTGCACGCGATCAGGGGCACCGGCCAGGAGGAGAAGCACCTGAAGAACGCCAAGACCGAGTACGCCAGCGAGTCCGAGGAGATCGCCACCTATCGCGGCATCGAGACGCTCGCTGCGGCGCTCGGCGACAAGGACACGCAGAAACTCGCCCGCGAGATCCTGCGCGAGGAGGAGCGCATGCGCTCCTACCTGGAGAAGCAGATCCCGCGCTTCGTCAAAGCAGTCGTCGCAGCCGAGATCCCGCCGTCTCAGCGCGCCCGGTCCGCCGGCTCGCGCAAAACCGCCACACGCGCCAAAGCGAAAGCGACGACGCGAACCAAAGCCAAAGCCACGACACGCACCAAAGCCAAAGCCAAAGCCAAAGCCAAAGCGAAAGCCACGACACGAACCAAAGCCAAAGCTACGACGCGCGCCAAAGCGGCGAAAACAGCGACGCGCGGTAAACGATCTCCCGCTCGCGCGGGCGCCGCCAGAGCGAGAGCCGGGCGGTCCCGATGACCGACGAGAGCAAAAACGACGAGGTCGACGGCGCGACCACCGCGAGCGGGCGCCGGCTGCCCAGGCGTTAGCGGGCGTCCCCGAGCAGCTCGAGCACGGCTGACTCGAGCCGCCGGCGAATGCGCGCGTCGGCGAGGTCCGGCTCGCCCGCCGGCAGCGCCTGCAGCGTCTCGCCGATCGTCACGCCCGCGTGGTAGCGGTCGATCACCCGCGGATCGACATACGAGGCGCGGCAGACGGCCGGCGTGTTGCCCAGGTACGCCGCGACCGTCTTGATCGCCGCCGCGACAGCGCGATCGCGCGCGCCTCGCGCCTTCGGCCGCTCCGGCGGATCGCCGAGCGCGACCGCCGCGAGCACGGTCGCGTTCCACGTGCGGAAGTCCTTGGCCGTGAACTCGCCGCCGCTGCAGCGCTTGATGTAGTCGTTGACGTCCTCCGCGCGCAACTCCGACCAGCGTGCGCCCTCGCGGTAGGCCAGCAGCTGCGAGCCGCTTCTGCGGCGCTTGAGGTCCGCGACCACCGCGAGCGCCTCGCCGTCGGCGATCGCCTGCACGCGCTGCTGGCCCGACTTCGCCGGGAAGTCGAACACGAGCAGATCCTGCTCGATCGTCACGTGCTCGCGCAGCATCGTCGTCAGGCCGAAGGATTCGTTGCGCTCGGCGTAGTCGTCCGAGCCGATGCGAAAGAAGCCCAGGTCGAGCAGCCGCACCGAGCACGCCAGCACGCGGTCGCGCGAGAGGCGGGCGGCCGGCGAGGCGGACCTTGCGTCGCCGCCGAGCCGCAGATCGCGCGCGACGCGCCGGCGCATTCGCCCCAGCGCCTGGCCGAAGGCGATCATCGAGTCGAACTTCTGGCGGTCGCGGTGCGCGCGCCACTGCTCGTGGTAGAGGTACTGCTTGCGCCCCGCCGCATCGATGCCCGTCGCCTGCAGGTGCCCGCGCGGGTCCATGCAGATCCACACCTCGCGCCACGCCGGCGGGATCGCCAGCTCGCCGATCCGCTGCAGCACCTCCGGATCATCGATCCGCGCGCCGGCCGGATCGCGGTACTCAAAGCCGCGCCCGCGCCTGCGGCGCGCGATTCCCGGTGCGGCGCAGTTCGATCGTCGCAGGCGCGGCATCGCCCTACTAATAGCGTCGCGCGCCCCGCGCACCTGCGCGAGCCTTCCCCGATTGGCCGTGAGAACAGGTGGGTAGACAAACTCCTGTTCGCCCAACCAGACCCCAGGAGCCCACAGGATGGCGCCATCGCAGGGGCCGCTCGGCCTCACCTTCGACGACGGTCCCGACGAGCGTTGGACGCGCCGCGTCCTCGCGGCCCTGCGGCGCTGCCGCGCCCGCGCGACGTTCTTCGTGCTCGGCGAGCGAGTCGTCGCGTCGCCGGCGACCGCCCGCGCGGTGATCGCGGCCGGCCACGACCTGCAGCTGCACGGCCATCGCCACATCCGCCACACACAGCTCGATGAGCGCGGGATCGACCTCGACACGGAGCTCGCCCTCGAAGCGCTCGCCGGCGTCGGCGCGCGCCCGACGCACTGGCGCGCTCCCTGGGGGGTGCGCACGCCGGCGACCGAGACGATCGCCCGGCGCCGCGGGCTGACGCTCGTCGACTGGTCGATCGACACGCACGACTGGCGCGGTGATGCGACGAGCACGATGCTCGCGCGCGCTCGCGCCGAGCTCGCGCCCGGCGGCGTCGTGCTGATGCACGACGCGCTCGGCCCCGGCGCGCTGCGCGCCGGCTGCGAGAACACGGTCGCCCTGGTCGAGCCGCTCGTCGCCTGCGCACGCGCGCGAGGCCTGAGCGTCGAGCCGCTCTGGAGCGCTCCGCCGCCGTCGAACCTCGAGCAGCCGCCCGCCGGCGCGGTCGCGCCGGTGCCCGCCGGAGCCGCCCGATGAGCGCGCAGCCGGCGGCCCACCACGTCAGGTTCGATCCGGCCGAGCCGATGTTCGAGCTGGCGCTCGAGCAGATTGGCGCCCGCGCCGCCGAGCTCGACGCCGACCCGCGCTTTCCGGCGGAGAACTTCCGCAGCCTGGAGGCGGCCGGGGTCACGCAGTTCGCCGCCGACCGGCGTCGCTGCGACCTCGTGGGCGAGGCGGCGATCATCCGCTCGCTGGCCCGCGCCGACGCCTCGACCGCGCGCATCCTCGACGGTCACTTCAACGGCGTCGAGCGCCTGTCGCTGCTCGTCGAGGACCACGAGCTGCGCGGTTCAGAGCTGGCGCAGATCGCCGACGGCAGGCTGCTGCTCGGCGTGTGGGGCGCCGACCCGGCAGCCGGCGAAGGCCAGCCTGCGCGGCTCGAGCGCTCCCGCGACGGGGAGCTCGTGCTGGGGGGCGTCAAGACGTTCTGCTCGGGCGCCGGGGGCGTGCAGCGCGCGCTGGTGATCGCCCGCGACGAGCACCAAGCGAGGCGCATCGCCTACGTCGACTGCACGCGCGGGCTGGCGATCGACCGCAGCTGGTACCGCGCGTCGGGCCTGCGCGCGTCGGAGAGCCATCGCGTCGAGTTCCAGCATGCGCCCGTCCTGGCCCTGCTCGGCGGCGCCGACGAGATCATGCGCGAGCCGTGGTTCTCGCGAGACGCCGTGCGCACCGCGGCGACGTGGGCCGGGATCGCCGACGCGATCGTGCAGGCAACCGTCGAGATCCTCACCGGCAGAGCGCCCGACGACCTGCGCCTGCAAGCGATCGGGGGCATGCGCCTCGCGCGGTCGTCGATCGACCGCTGGCTGGCGCACGCCGTCGCGTCGCTGGATCGGGCTGTCAAGCTCTCAGCGGGTCCGCAGGAGCCCGCGGCCGACGCGATCGCGGGCTGGCGCGCGCTGTCGGCCGAATGCCGTCTGGCGATCGCCGATGCGGCCCGCTCGATCGCCGGCCAGGCGGCGCAGGTCTGCGGCTCGCGCGCGCTCGTCGGGGGCGGCACGCTCGACCGCGCCCGCCGCGACCTCGACCTGTTCCTGCTGCAGCACCGTCTCGACCACGAGCTCGTCGGGCTGGGGGCGCGCACGCTGGCGGACGGTCCCCGGTGAGCGCCGGGCTGCGCCCGCCGCGCGTCTCGCGCGAGCGATTCGAGCAGCTCTATGCGGCCAGCGACGATCCCTGGGATTACCGCACGAGCGCCTACGAGCGCCAGAAGTACGCCGACACGCTCGCCGCCCTGCCGGCGCGTGCGCTCGGCCAGGTGCTCGAGGTCGGCTGCTCGATCGGCGTGTTCTCAGAGCTGCTCGCCGCGCGCTGTGAGCGGCTCGTCGCGATCGACTTCTCCGCGCGGGCGGTCGCGCTCGCGCGCACGCAGTTGGCCGGCGTCGCCAACGTCGAGCTCGCGCAGGCGAGCTTTCCCGAGCAGGTCCCCGCCGGCGAGTGGGACCTCGTCGTCTGCTCGGAGGTCCTCTACTACCTCGACGACAGCGCCTTCGAGCGCGCGACGCGCTGGCTGCGGGCTCGCTTGGAGCGCGGCGCGAGCGTGATCGCGGTGAGCTGGCGCGGCGAGGGCGCGCAGGAGCCGATGCGCGGCGACGAGGCGCACGACCGGCTGCTGGAAGGGCTCGGGCGCTGGCACGCGCTGGACGCGCGACGCCCCGGCTACCGGCTGGACCGCTTCGACGCCGATGGCGCCTGAGCGCATCGCGATCGTCGGCGCCGGTCCGGCCGGCTTCGCCACCGCTCGCGCCTATCGCGAGCATGGCGGCGACGGCGAGGTCACGTTGATCGGCGAGGAGCCGCTGGCGCCCTACCGCCGGCCGCCGCTCACCAAGGAGTTCCTGCGCGGCGAGCTCGACGACGCCGAGCTGGCGCTCGAGCAGCCATCGTGGTTTGCGTCCAACGGCGTGACCCTGCGGCTCGGCGTGCGGGCGACCGCGATCGATCCCGCACGCGGGGTCGTGCTGCTGGCGGGCGGCGAGCGGGTACAGGCCGACGCGACGGTGATCGCGACGGGCTCTGAGCCCGTGCGCCCCGAGGTCCCCGGCATCGAGCATCCCGGGGTGATGACCATGCGGACGCTCGCCGACAGCGCCGCCCTGCGCGAGCGCGCACGGGCGGGCGGCCGGATCATCGTGATCGGCACCGGGTTCATCGGCTGCGAGATCGCCGGATCGCTGGCGATGCGCGGCGACGCGGTGACGCTGGTGGGCGAGGAAGCGCTTCCCCAGCTCGAGCGTCTGGGAGAGAGCGCCGCGCAGCGCATCGCCGGATGGCTTCAGGAGCTCGGCGTCGAGCTCGTCTGCGGCACCGCAGTGCGCGCGATCCACGACGGCCGGGTCGTCGAGCTGGAGGACCGATTGCACCTCCACGGGCACTGCGTCGTGCTCGGCATGGGCGCACAGCCGCGGGGCCAGGTCGCGCGCGCAACCGGGCTGCGCATGAACGGCGCGAGCGTGGTCGTCGACGAGTCGATGCGCGCCACGCGCGGCGCCGGCGCGGTACTCGCGGTGGGCGACGTCGCGTGCGCCTACAACACCAGCGCAGGGCGCCACCTGAACGTCGAACACTGGGGCGACGCGCTCGAGCACGGGGCGCTCGCCGGGCAGGCGCTCGCCGGGCGCGACGGTGCCTGGGCGAGCGTTCCCGGCTTCTGGTCGACGATCGGCGCGCGCACGCTGAAGTACGCGGCATGGGGCGACGGATATGACCAGTCGCGCATGGACTCCCACGACGACGGCGCCTTCACCGTCTGGTACGCGCGCGGCGGGAGCACCGTCGGCGTGCTCACGCACGAGCGCGACGAGGACTACGAACGCGGGCGCGAGCTCGTGCGCGCGGCGCAGCCCCTCCCATGAGCGCCGCCGGCGGACACCCCGGGGCGGCCGGCGAGCAGGCCAGACGGGCGGCGTGCGAATCGCCGCTCGCCGCTGGTCTGCCCGAGCCCGCCCCGACGCTCTGCGCAGTGGTCGTCGTGCCGGCGCGCGACGAGTCCGAGCGGATCGCCGCGTGCCTGCGCGCGCTCGCCGATCAGCGCGGCGTATCGCGCGACGCCTATGAGGTGATCGTCGTGCTCGACGGCTGCCGCGACCAAACGCCGCGGACCGTCCGCGACGCTGCCGCCGCCGAGCCTTCCCTGCGCCTGCACACGGTCTCCTTCGACGTGTCGCGCGGTGTCGGTCGCGCCCGGCGTCGCGGCATGGACCTGGCGTGCGCGCGCCTCTTGCGCATCGGCAAGCCGCGCGGATTGATCGCCAGCACCGATGCCGACAGCGTCGTCGCCGGCGATTGGCTGGCCTGCCAGCTGGAGCTTGCCCGCCATGGCGCTGAA
>JAXDGQ010000269.1:0-3793 GCA_034664965.1 Solirubrobacteraceae bacterium
GACGGCGCCCTTGGGGTTCCAGAAGAGTACCGCCACGACCTTGCCCTGCTTGAGCTGGCTTTCGATCTTGAGCTGCATCGCAGGCACACCGCGTCTGGCGTGCGTCTTGGCGCCCGGTGCGGCCCCGGCAGGCTTGACAGCCGGCGAGAGGGCATGCGTCTTGGCAGCGCCAGACGGCGTGGCCTGGGCGTGCGTCGCGCCGGCTGATTTGCGCTGGAGCTGTTGTGCGCTCTGCTCGGACTGCGCTGCGGCGCCGCGCGCTTTGGCGATCGCGCGGGTGAGGCCGGCCACTCCCGGAGCGGAGCCGTGGTAGGTCGAGTCGGGCGAAGAAGCGCCGGAAGAGCCGCCGGACGGCGCGCCGGAGCTCGAGCCGGAGGCCTGCGGTGCAGCCGCCGGCGCGCTCGAAGAGGCGGCCGAGCCGGAGCTTTCAGTGCCGGAGGAATGCCCGCGCAGCGCGACGAACCACACGGCGGCGAACAGGAGCATCGCAGCGAGCGCGATCTGGAAAGGGCGCGAGATGTGCGTCATTGCCCCTCTTTCGGCATTTCGAGGGCAGGAGTTGAACGCCGCGCGAGCGCTTGGACGCCTCCGCGTCGGCGCAGGCGCACCGTCCGCCCTGCCTGGTGGGCGCGGGTGGCCGCTCAGAGCGTGCGCAGGGCGCGCAAGACGGCATGCACGACGGTCTCGGTGGCGATCTGCTCCTGGCCGCCGTCCTGCAGGTCCTTGAGCGTCGTCGCGCCGTCCTCGACGATCGCCACGTAGCGCGCGCCGAGCGCGTCGGCGTGTCCGAGCTGGCCTTTGAGCGAGCGCCCGGCGAGCTCCATCTGCGCGCTCAGCCCGGCCGAGCGAGCGGCCTCGAGCAGCGCGAACGCGACCCGGCGCGCGGCGGGGGATCCGAGCGCGATGAACACGTCGACTGATCGCGCGGCCCTCGCCGGCGCGTCGCCGGCGAGCATCATGCGCTCGACCCCGGCCGCCCAGCCCATACCGGGCGTGGGACGCCCGCCGAGGCGCTCGACCAGACCGTCGTAGCGGCCGCCGCCGCCGACTCCGCTCTGCGCGCCGAGCGCCTCGGAGGTGAACTCGAAGACCGTGCGCGTGTAGTAGTCCAGGCCGCGCACGAGCGTCGAGTCGATCTCGTAGGCGACCGAGGCCTCGTCGAGCAGCGCGCGCACCTGCGCGAAGTGCTCTGAGTCCTCGTCGCTGAGATGGTCGAGCAGGCGCGGCGCGTCGCGCATCACGCGCCTGGTGCCCTCGTGGTCGGCGTCGAACGCGCGCAGGGGGTTCAACTCGATGCGGCTGCGCACGTCCTCGGAGAGGCTCTGCTGGTTGGCGCGCAGATAAGCCTGTAGGCGCTCGCGATATTCGGCGCGGCTGTCGGCGCTGCCGAGGCTGGACAGCCGCAGGCGCGCCTGGCGCACGCCCATCTGCGACAGCAGCGCGGCGAGCAGGGCGATCGACTCGGCGTCGACCGCCGGGTCGTCGGAGCCGAGCGCCTCGGCGCCGACCTGCCAGAACTGCCGGTAGCGCCCGGCCTGCGCGCGCTCGTGGCGGAAGAAGCTCGACAGGTACCACAGCTTCACCGGCTGGCGGCGCTTGTGCATGCCGTGCTCGACGTAGGCGCGGCACACCGGGGCGGTCCCCTCCGGGCGCAGCGTCAACGAGCGCCCGCCGCCGTCCTGGAAGGTGAACATCTCCTTGCGCACGATGTCGGTCGACTCGCCTACGCCGCGCGCGAACAGCTCGGTGGCCTCGAATGCCGGCGTCTCGATGCGCTCGTAGCCGGCGCCCTCAAGCAGCGATCTGGCGCGCTCCTCGAGCGTGGCGCGCGCCTCGGTCTGCTCGCCGAGCACGTCGTAGGTCCCCCGCGGCGCTTTGATCTTCGGGGCGCTCAACTTCCGGCGGCCGTCGCGTCCGGCGTCACCGTCTCGCGCGGCACGCGCTCACGCAGCTCGGTCAGGAACGGGTTGCTGTCGCGCTCGCGAGCGAGCGTCGTCACGCCCATGTGCCCGGGATAGACGACGGTTTGCGCGGGAAACGCGCGCAGCAGGCTGCCGATCGAGCGCTCGAGCGTCGCCCAATCGCCACCGGGGAGGTCGACACGACCGACCGAGCCTGCAAAGAGCACGTCGCCGGACAGCAGCGCGCGCTCGGCGTTCCCACCCGCCGGCGCACCGTCGCCCGCCCCCGCGGAGCCCGCGATCGCGTAGGTGACGTGACCTGGGCTGTGCCCGGGCGTGAACAGCACTTCGATGTCCAGGGCGGCGAGCGCGAGGCGGTCACCACCGGTGACGGTGTGGTCGGCCTCGTAGCTGTCGAACGGGCCGAAGCCGGGCGGAACCCAGCTCATCACGTCCGCGAGCACCGGGCGCTCGATCTCCGGGCAGTAGACGGGGGCACCGGTCGCCTGCGCGATCGGTGCGACGGCGCCGATGTGGTCGAAGTGGCAGTGCGTGATCAGGATCGCCTCGATGCGCACGCCGAGCGAGCGGGCCGCCGCCAACAGCCGCTCGGGCTCGTCGCCGGGGTCGACGATCACGGCGGGACGCAATCCGTCGGCGCCCGACTGCCCGTCGGCGACGCTGACGATGTAGCAGTTCTCCTGGACCGGCCCGACGGTGAACGAGCGCACGTCCAGGGCGCTCATCGCGACGTGCCCGGTGTGGCGGCGCCGGCGCTCACCGTGGCGCCGCCTTGCCGCCGCGCTTGGCCTTGTTGCGCTGGCGGCGGTTGAAGATCCACCGGTCGCTGTAGAAGCTGATCGGCGTGTAGGCGATCACGCCGACGAAGAAGTAGGCGACCGTCTGCCCGGCCGTCGCGCTCAGGACGAGACCGGAGAGCAGCGCGAGAACGCCGGCGGCGAGCAGGCCGCGATAGAAGGCGCCGCGCCAGGTGGGCGGACGATCGGCTCGCGCGAGGCGCTTCTCCTTGGCGCGCGCCGCCTCCCCGGCGTTGCCGCTCTTCTCCGCGGCCGTCGGCTTGCGCCCGGTGCGCCCGCGCGACTCGACCATGCCGGCGGCGTTGCCGCGGTGCTTGGTCCGGCGTTTGCGCCTGGTCTGGGCCATAGCAGGAGCCTAGTGCGTTCTGGTCACGCGCGTTCGAGCTCGCGAGGTTTTCCTTATTTGGATCGATCGGATTTCGCGGTGTCGACGCCGAGCGCATCCTCGATCACGTGTCGCACCGCGTCGAAGCCGGGCATCCGCAGATCCTCGGGGAAGCCCTCGAGGGCGGCGCGTGGCGCCAGGCCGACGAGCTCGGCGCTTGCCAGCGGCGCGTGGCGGGCGACCGCGTGCACGACTTCGGCCAGCGAGACCTCGAGCGGGCGCTCGACGTTCATCGAGACCTGCGTCACGCCGCCGCCCAGCTGCACGCCGATCGCGCGCAGCCCCGGCAAGCCCCGCTCGCCGCCCTCGCGAACCAGCGCTGCGATTCGGCGCGCGTCGGCGAGGCTCGCCGGTGGCCGCAGCCGCAGGTTGAAGGCGACCAGGGGCTCGCGCGCGGCCACCAAGGTCACGCCGGCGCTGGCGTGCGGTCGGCGCGGCCCGAAATCCGGCCGCAGGCCCCCGTCCGCGCCGGCGGCGGTCATCCGCGCGGTCAATCCGGCTATCCCGCCGCGGCGCAGATCCGCCCGCGTCCTGCCCGCCAACTCGCCGGCGAGCTCGCCGTAGAGAAACACGGGAACACCCAGCTCGCCGCCGATCCGCTCGCCGACGACGAGCGCCGCCGCGCAGGCCGCGCCGCGGTCGGCGATGCCGACATAGACCAGCGGCACGACGTCGATCGCGCCCACGTG
>JAXDGQ010000270.1:0-6411 GCA_034664965.1 Solirubrobacteraceae bacterium
ATGAAGCTGGTCGAGCTGGTCTTCCCGGAGGCGGCCAGCGAGGAAACGCGCGGCCGTGCGCAGGCTCTGTGCGAGGCGTTCGAGAAGACTCCCGTGGTGGTGCCAGACGTCCCCGGCTTCGTCGTCAACAGACTGCTGTTTCCATATCTGTTCAGCGCCGTGGCGCTGCTGGAAGAGACCGGCATGGATCCGGAGAGCATCGACACCTGCATGCGCCTCGGCGCCGGGCACCCGATGGGCCCGCTGGCATTGTTGGATCTCGTCGGGCTCGACGTCGCCCGGGCGATCGGCGAGACGATCGGCGCGCCGATTCCGCCGCGCATGCAGCAGCTGATCGGCGAGGACGCGCTCGGGCGCAAGAGCGGCCGCGGATTTCACGAATACTGACGCTCATCCGGCGTCCCGGCGCCCGACCCTCGCGTTTGTGAGGATCCGCTCAGACTACTTTTAGCTGGCGTTCATCCCGATCGCGATACTGCTAGGAGCGACGTCAAGTCGCATTGCACACCCGCCTCCTCCCAGTGCAACACGATCCGGTCCGCTCCCCCCGCGGGCCGGACGTGTTTAACGGGCCCCTCAGCCCTGGGAGTCGCCGCGCCCCTCGCCGGTCTGCACCGGCCGGCGCTCGCGGATGCGCACCGCCTCGATGCGGTTGTCGCGCACCGACTCGACGCGGATCGAGAAGCCGTTGACGCTGACCGTGTCGCCGCGTCGCGGCAGCCGGCCGAGCTCGGCGAACACCAGACCGCCGATCGAGTTGTAAGCGTCGCTGTCGACCGGCAGGTGCAGGCCGTAGTCCTCGAGGTCGGTCACGGCCACATGCCCGCGCACGAACCAGTCGCCGTTGGCGAGCTTGCGCACCTCACCGCCGGCCGGGTCGGTCTCGTCGGTGATCTCGCCCACGACCTCCTCGATGATGTCCTCGACGGTCACGATCCCGACCACGCGACCGTACTCGTCGACGACCACGGCCATCGACGTGCGCTGGCGCTGCAGGTCGGCGAGCAGATCGTCGAGCGGCTTGGTCTCGGGCACGATCGGCGCGTCGTGCACGAGCGGCTCGATCGGCGAGTGCGGTCCGTCCTCCATCAGCTGCTGCACGAGCGTGTTGGAGTGCACGATCCCGCGCACCCGATCGCGGTCGTCGGCCTCGGTGACGACCAGTCGCGTATGGCCGCTGGACACGCACAGCTTCAGCGCTGCTTCGACGTCCTGCGAGACGTCGACTGTGACGACCGCCGGGATCGGCGTCATCACCTGGCGCGCCTCCTGCTCGTGCAGGTGAAAGACGCCCGTGAGCATTCCCGCCTCACCGGGGTCGATGTGCCCGCCGGCATGCGACTCGGCGATCAGGCGCTTGAGCTCGTCCGGCGAGCCGCCACGGCGCTCCGCGCTCATGTCCACTCCGAGCACCCGCAGGATGCGGTCGGCGACGGCCGTCAGCACGACGATCACCGGGTGGAAGAGAACGCTGAACGCCTGCAGCGGCGCGGCGACGCGGCGAGCGACTGCCTCGGCGCGATCGATCGCATAGAACTTCGGCACCATCTCCCCCGCCACCAGCTGGGCGCAGGAGATGATCAGGAACGCCACGATCGCCGAGGCCGCGACCGCGGCGCCGTGCGCAAGCGCCGTGCCGAGCGCGTCTTTGAGGACCTCCGCGAGCGCCGGCTCGCCGACGGCGCCGATGCCGATCGACGTCAGCGTCACGCCGATTTGCACCGCGGAGATGTACTCGTTGATGTTCGCCAGCTGCGCTAGCGCCAGCTTGGCGCCTTTGGCGCCTTCATCGCGCAGCTGCTCGAGCACGGTGCGGCGCGAGCGCACGAGCGCGTACTCGGCGATCACGAAGAACGCGTTGATCGCGACCAGCACTGCCGCGAAGATGATCCCCAGCGCGTTCACGCGGCGGCGAACACCCGTCGGGCGCGCAGGCGCCCTGCATCGAGGCGGCGACGCGCTCGGCGGCAACCGCTCGGCGGGCCCATCAGGGCCGCGTGACTTCGGGGAAGTTCTTCGTCGTCATTCATTGATTGCCGACCCGCCTAAGGTAGCAAGGCAACTCGTCGGAAGTGAGCTTGCGCCACACCGCTGTATCGGTGCTCAGGCAAGTGCGTCGAGGCTCGCGGCGAGCGCGAAATCCGCCTCGGTCAGGCCGCCCTCGGAATGCGTGGAGAGCGTCAAGCGCACCTTCTTCCAGCCGTGCACGAGGATGTCCGGGTGGTGGTTCGCCGCCTCGGCCGCCTCGGCGACGCGATTGACGAACGCGATCGCGCCGGCGAAGTCGTCGAATGAGACGTCGCGAACGATCTCCTGACCCTCGCGCCGCCAGTCCGAGCCCTCCAGGTGTTGCTCGATCTGAGCGTCGCTGAGCAGTGCCATCCCTGCCTCGAGCATACCGGGGGCGACCCGTCGAGCAGGCGGCGCCGGCGCGTCGGGCCTTCGGCGTCGTGCGGCGCGTGCGTAGAGTCCTCGCATGCGCATCGTCAGCCTCGTCCCCCATGCCACCGAGCTGCTGTTCGCGCTCGGCCTCGGCGAGGAGGTCGTCGCGGTTACGCACGAGTGCGACCATCCGCCCGAGGCGCTGCAGCGCCTGCGGGTCACCCGCGACGTGCTGCCGAGCGGCCTGAGCGCGGGCGAGATCGACGCCGCCGTGCGCGACCGCACGCTCGAGGGCCGGGCGATCTACGAGCTCGATCGCGAAGCGCTGGCCAAGCTGGCTCCGGAGCTGATCGTCACGCAGGCGCTCTGCCCGGTCTGCGCGGTGTCCTACGACGAGGTCGCCGCGCTCGCGCGGGAGCTGCCCTCGCGTCCGCGCGTGATCGCGCTGGACCCGAACACGCTCGGCGAGACGCTCGGCGATGTGCGAACGCTCGCCGAGGCGACCGATCGACGCGATCGGGGGATCGAGCTGGTAGGCGAGGCCGCCGGGCGCATCGACCGGGTCAAGCTGGCGGTGCGCAAGCGGCCGCGGATTCGTGTCGCCGCCCTGGAGTGGCTGGACCCGGTCTACGTCGCCGGGCACTGGATGCCGCAGATGATCGAGATGGCCGGCGGCGAGGACGTACTCGGGCTACCCGGCGAAGCGTCGCGGGTCGTCAGCTGGGAGCAGGTCGCCGCCGCGCGGCCGGAGGTCGTGGTGGCGATGCCCTGCGGCTATGACGCCGCGCGCGCCCTGCAGGAGGCAACGACGTTCGCGCGCGAGCTGGCCGGTCTCGGCGCGCGGCGGATAGTCGCGGTCGACGCCTCGGCCTACTTCTCGCGTCCGGGCCCTCGCCTGATCGACGGCCTGGAGCTGCTTGGGAAGATCCTGCACCCTGAGTGCTTCAGCCAGCCCCCGGGGCCCGCCCAGGCGCTGGCGGTCGAGCTCGTCGGCGTCGGCTGAGGCGCTCAGGCAAAGCCCGAGCCCGAGACGCCGGCGACGGCGATCGCGCCCGCGACGCAGATCGCCGCCAGCGCAAGGCACGCGAGCAGGCCGAGCAGCTTGTAGCGATCTCCCGCGGCGCGAAACGCCAGGCCGGCGAGCGCTCCGCCGATCAGTCCGCCGACGTGGGCGCCGACAGAGATGTTGGCGATGCTGAAGCTGAGGATCAGGTTGATCAGGATCAGCCCGCCGATGCCCGACTCCATGACGCTCATCCGCCGCGCGCGCAGCTCGACGACCATCGCGCCCATCAGCCCGAACACCGCGCCCGACGCACCGAGGCTCGGCGCTGCGGTCGCGAGCAGCGCCCCGAAGGACCCGGCCAGCAGCGCGGTGAAGTAGACGGCGGCGAACCTGACCGAGCCGATGGCCGGCTCGAGCATCCGCCCGAGCAGGTACAGCAGGTACATGTTGAACGCGATGTGCAGGAAGTTCTCGTGCAGGAAGCCGGCGCTGATCAGCCGCCAATACTGGTGATTGACCGAGATGTCGAAGCGATCGAGCACGCCTTCTTCGATGACCCGGCCGTGGATGCTCGAGCCGAACAGGGTGAACTGGCCCTGCTCGGTGAAAAACGCGACGACGTTGATCGCGATCAACGCGTAGGTGACCTGCGGCACGGCGGCCATCTCGCGCAGGCGCATCACCTTGGTGCTCTGCTTCGCGCACTCCGGACAGCGCATGCCGACGGTTGTCGTAGTCATGCAGTCTGGGCAGATCGGGCGGCCACAGTTCGAGCACGAGACCCCCGTCTCGCGCGAGGGATGGCGATAGCAGGTGGCCATTTACAGGGCAGAGCCTAGCTTGGCGCACACCGCGCCGAGACGACAGCCGCGCTCGCCTCGGCGAAGGGCCGCGCAGGCGTCGGCGCTCAGCGTTCCCCGAACAGCTTGCGTGTCTCGCGTCCGAAGTCTCTGAGCGTACGTTCGGCGGCCGCGCGGTCCAGCGGCGGCAGGCGCACCCCCAGAGGCCCGCTCGAGCTCTGTCCCCGCCGACGGGCACGCAGCAACACGAGCGCCGCCCCGGCGGCGCTGCCGGCGACGATCGCCGCAGCCGGGCGCACCCAGTTGCGCGGATCGCGCATCGCCGAGAGCTCCCACGCCTCCAGCTCGTCGGCGGCGAGCTCGGTGATCGTCGTCAGCGTGCCCTCCAGGCGCTCGACGAGATCCTCGGGCGGCTCGACCGGCGCGAGCGCTTCGCGCAGGAGACCCTCGAAGTTCGGCAGCGCTTCACTCATCGGCCGGCTCCTTGCGCGGATCGCCCACTAGTTCCTCGAGCTGTTTGATCGCGCGGTGGATCAGCACCTTCGTGGCGCCGTCGGAGCGGTCCATCGCCCGCGCGATCTCGCGATTGTCCATGCCGAGGGCAAAGCGCATGATCAGCGCCTCGCGACGGTCGTCTGGCAGCCGCTGCACTCCTGCGAGCACCCGGCTGAGCTCGTCGCGCCCCTCGACGAGCTGCTCGGTCGTGTGCATCGCGGTCAGGTTGCTGGACTCGTCGATCGGCGTGGCCGGCTTGCGCGAGCGGTCGCGATAGAGGTTCGCGGCGAGGTTGTGCGCGATGCGGATCAGCCACGGGCGCAACGGGCGGCCGTCGGACTCCTGTTGGGCGCGCTCGAAGTGGCGATAGGCCTGCAGGAAGGTCTGCTCGGTCAGGTCCTCGGCGTCGTGATGGTCGCCGACGCGGTAGTAGGCGTAGCTGTAGACGTCGCGCAGATGTGCGCGATACAGGTCCGAGAACTCCGCGTCGAGCTGCGCCTTTGACTTCTGGCTGGCTGGCTCGGTCACTCATGACACACCCTATCTCCCGACCGCACGCGCCCGGTCAGGCGGCTTCGCGCCCGCGCGTGGGACTCACGCCGCCCGCGGCTCCTTCTCACGCGCGTCGTCGCCAGAGGACCCGGATATGCGTCGGCGCTCGGGCGGCGCGGGCCTCGCTCGCTCCGAGCGCGCGCGCAACGTGGGGCTTGCGCTGTCTGCCCGTGGCGGCTGCTCGGTCGCGCGCTCACCGCCGAGCCACTCCCACTGCAGGCTCACGCACGCCCAGATGCGCTCGGTGACGCTCGCGGCGAGCGCCGGGGAGGAGCCGGCGGTCGTTCCGAACTGCAGCGGACGTCCCGCCCGTATGCGGATCTTGCGCGGACGGATGCGCCAGCCGCGGCGCACGTGTTCGGTGCCGAACACCGCGACGGGTGCGACGGGCGCGCCGGTTTCCAGTGCCAGACGCCCGATGCCGCGTTTGGGCTCGGCCAACGGGCCGCCTCGAATGCGCGTGCCCTCGGGGAACACGACGACGCAGTCGCCGCGCTTCAGGATCGCCCGCGCGGTGTCCATCGCCGCTGCATCGCCGGTGCCGCGGTCGACCGGGAAGGCGCCCAGCGAATTGAGTATCCACGCCTGCCAGCGCTTCTCGAACAGCTCGCGCTTGGCCATGTAGTAGACCGGCCGGCGCACGAGCATGCCGATCACGAACGGGTCCATGAAGCTGCGGTGGTTTGACGCGAGCAGCAGCGGTCCCGTCTTAGGCAGGTGCTGGCGGCCGACTCGCTGCATGCGGCAGTAGATGACGAAGGCCGGCACGAGGATGCCGCGCAGCGTCCAGTACACAAACGGATTGACGCCTCGGTTCAGCGAGCGCTCGCGAAAGCCGTCGAGCCTCGGTGCCCGCTCATCCGGCGGCCCGCCGGTCGCCTGCGCCCTGCGCTTGATCCGCTGTTGCTCCATGCCTCAAATACACCGCCTGCGACGACGCCGTTACAGCTGAGGGCGCAGCGCTCCCGTAAGGTGGCGCTTGCGTGAATCAGCCCCAGCGACCGTCAGCGCTGTTCTACATCGTCGGGTTCGTCGCACTCGCGCTGGTAATCGCCGGGCTGGTCATCAGCGTGCAGAGCGAAAGCTCCGGCGTCGCGGCCGCCGCGACCGGGATCGGCGCGGTCGGCTTTCTGGCGTGTGCATGGATGCTCAGACATCAGTAGCCGGTAGTCTGCC
>JAXDGQ010000271.1:0-7622 GCA_034664965.1 Solirubrobacteraceae bacterium
GCTCGCGTGGCGTCGCCGAAGTACGCGACCAGGCCGTTGTGCATCACGAGCGTCAGGCCCTTGGTCGAGCTGTACGCGCGCGTGACCTGGCTGGCCAGCGGCGCGGGTGCGGCGCCGAGGGCAGTCACCGCGTTGAGCAGCGACGTGTCGTGCAACCGCTGCCCCGGCGCCGGCGCGGAGGCGCCGGCGAGCACCGGCAGCGAGCCGGACACGAGCCCGGGGCCGAGCACGACGCCGGTCGCCGCCACGGCCGTCTTGGTGCCGGCGACCGTCAGCGCCGCAACCGGCGGCTGCTCGATCACGCGAATGCTGAGCCCGTGCGGGAAGCTCGTGGAGACCTTCAGTTCGCGCACGACCGGGTAGGAGGCGACCGCCGCGCGCAGCGCTGCCGGATGCACCTCGAGCGTCGTCATGCGGCGCGCGGCGGAGTCCAGGGCCGCATCGATCGCGCGTGCGTCCGATCCGTGTGCGCCGGACACGTGCACGTGACGCACCGCCACGATCGAGGAGCCGCGCAGCCACATCCATCCGCCGGCGAGCAACGGGGTCCCAATCAGCGCGACGATCGCCAAGACGCGCAGGCGCCGGCGCCGGCGCACGTAGGACCAGCCGTCGCCGCCCAGGCGCCAGACGCCGGCGAGCAGCGCCGCGAGGCGGCCGAGCGCCCAGTCGAAGGCGTTTGCCTGGCGACGCGCGGGCGCACGGCGCCGCGTTGGCCGCCGCGCGGCGCCAGCCCCCTGACGGGCGCGAGCAGGCTGGCGGGTGAGGCTGCCAATTCCCAGGCGGCCGGCTAGCGAGCGATCCATCGGCCTCTGTCTTCGACCTCCGCGCGCGAACCCCTACCGGCCTGTGCGCGAAGCCGGCCCTGGCAGGCGCCGAGCCTGCGCGGCGCTAGGACCAGGGCAGGCGCACGTCGCCGAGCGTCTGCACCTCGGGCTGGAGCGCCACGCCGAATCGCTCGAGCACACGGCGGCGCCCTTCGGCCATCACCGCGAGCACGTCGGCGGTGCTCGCGCCGCCGGTGTTCTCGACGAAGTTGGCGTGCTTCGGCGAGAAGCGCGCGCCGCCCACGCTGAGGCCGTTGCAGCCGGCCTCAGCCAGCAGGATGCCGGCGCTGCGCCCCTGCGCGGCGGGATCGTCGGGGTTCTTGAACGTCGAGCCGAAGGTCTTTATCCCCTGCGGCTGGGCCTCGTGGCGCCGCGCACGCATCTGCGCGAGCGCCGCCGTGACCGTCTCGGAGTCAGACTGCGTCAGCGAGAAGCACGCTCGCGCGACGACCTCGCCGGGGGCGATGTTCGAGCGCCGGTAGGCGAAGCCGAGCTGCGCGGGCACGCGGCGCTCGACTCCGGCGGCCGTGACGACGTCCACCCACTCCAGCGCCCCCGCGAGCTCACCGCCGTAGGCGTTGGCGTTCATGCGCACAGCGCCGCCGACGGTGCCGGGGATGTTCACGCCGAACTCGATCCCCGACAGCCCCGCGCGAGCGGCCGCCGCGGCGACCGCGGGCAGACGCGCGCCGCCGCCGCAGGCGATCTTCGCGTCGTCGCGCTCGATCTGGGCGAGCTGGCGATCGAGCTTGAGCACCAGGCCGGCGACGCCGTCGTCGGCGATCAGCAGGTTCGAGCCCGAGCCGACGACGCTGACGGCGAGGCGCGCGGCTTGCGCCCAGCGCAGCAGCTCGGCCAACTCGGCGTCGCTGCCGGCGCGCGCGAAGAACTCGGCCCGGCCGCCCGTCCTGACGGTCGACAGCCGCGCGATTGCAAAGCCCCGCCGCACCCCGGGCGGCGGCTCGGGCGCGCTCACGCGCCCACCAGCCGGCGGCCGAGCGCGTCGACATCGCCGGCGCCCATCACAAGACAGGCGTCACCGTCCGCCAGCAGGCCGCCCAGCACGCCCGCGGCGGCATCGAAGGAGGGCAGCCAGTACACGGCGTGACCGCCGGCGGCGTCCGCCGTCGCCTCGGCGATCGCCAGCCCGCTGACGCCGGGATGGTCCTCGGCGCGCTCGCGTGCCGGGTACACGTCGAGCACGACGACGACGTCCGCGCGGGCGAGCGCCCGGCCGAACTCGGCGGCGAGCAGCTGCGTGCGCGAGTAGAGATGCGGCTGGAACACCGCCACCAGCCGCCGCGGCTCCAGCGTGCGCGCGGCGTCGAGCGTTGCAGCGACCTCCGTCGGATGGTGCGCGTAGTCGTCGAACACCAGCGCCCCGCGCGCGCTGCGACCGAGCGGCTGAAAGCGCCGTCCGGCGCCGTGGAAGCTCGCCAGCCCCGCGATCGCGCGAGCGCTGTCCGCGCCGGCGAGGCGGACCGCTTCCAGCGCGGCGGCGGCGTTCAGCGCGTTGTGCGCACCGGGGACCGCCAGGCGAACCTGGGCCCCGCGCCAGTCAAAGCGCGACCCGCCCGCGTCGAGCGCGGCCGCGGATACGTCGTAAGGGTCCACCTCGGCCGGCCCGCCGGGCATCAGCGCGAGCAGCTCGGGACGATCCCAGACGACGACCGCGCGCGTGGCCAGCGCGGTGAAAGCAGCGAAGGCCTCGCGCAGCTGCGCCAGCGAGGAGAACGTCGCGTGGTGGTCGAGCTCGACGTTCGTCAGCACGGCTATCTCCACGTTCAGGCTGAGCATCGAGCGGTCGGACTCGTCGGCCTCCACGACCAGCCACTCGCCGTCGCTCCAGTGCGAGTTGGGCAGGTCGCCCCCGACGGTGGCGCCGACCAGCCAGCCCGGCTGCAGGCCGGCGGAGCGCAGCGCGTGCACGGCCATCGACGCGGTCGTCGTCTTGCCGTGCGTGCCGGCCACGGCGATCGTGCGCCGCAGCGCCGTCAGCTCGGCCAGCAGCTGCGCGCGCGGGAGCTCGCTCAGGCCACGCTCGCGCGCGGCGCGGCGCTCGATGTTGTCGGCGGGCACGGCCGAGGAGTACACGAGCTCGACGTCGTCGCCCGGCGGGACGTTCGCGGCGTCGTGGCCGATCTGCGCCCGCAGCACGCCGTCGGCGGCGAGGCGCTGCGCGTACGCGCCGCCGGCGCCGTCGGAACCGCTCACCTCGGCGCCGAGCGCGTGCGCGGCGCGGGCATAGCCGCTCATACCCGCGCCGCCGACGCCGACGAAGTGCAGGCGGCGGCCCGTCCACGGCCCGTCGGCAGGGCTCATCCGCGCGCGACCTCCAGCAGCTCGCGCGCGACCTCGTACGCGGCGTCCGGCCGGGCCAGGCCGCGCGAAGCGGCGGCCATCGCCGCGAGGCCTGAAGGGTCGGCGAGCAGCTCGGCCACCTGGCGCGCCAGGCGCGCTCCGGACAGCTCGCGATCGGGGATCACGAGGGCCGCCCCGGCGTCGGCCATCCAACGCGCGTTCGTCGTCTGGTGGTCGGCAGCGGCGTGCGGGTAGGGCACGAGGATCGCCGGAGCGCCGTGTGCGGCGATCTCGAACAGCGAGCCGCCGGCGCGCGACACCACGAGGTCGGCGGCGGCCAGCGCGTCGGCGAAGTCCGCCTCCTCGAGATACTCGCGCAGGTCGTAGCCACCGGGCAGCTCGCGCGCCGACAGCTCGTCGTATTCGCGGCTGCCGGCGATGTGCAGCACGCGGAATGCGCCACCGATCGAAGGTCGGCCGGCAAACGCGTCCACGGAGGCGCGGTTGATCGTGCGCGCACCGAGCGAGCCGCCGAACACGAGCACGCAGGTCTCCTCGGCGCCGATCCCCAGGCGCTCGCGAGCGCCCTCGAGGTCGCGCGAGGGCGCCGGCACCGGCCTGCCGGTGACGCGATAGCGCTCGCCCTCTCGCCCGCCGATCGCAAACGCCAGAAAGACGCGCCGCGCGAACGGGGCGAGCAGGCGGTTGGTCAGACCCAGGCGGCTGTCGGCCTCGGAGAGCACCACGGGGATGCCCAGGGTGAGTGCCGCGAGCGCTACCGGCCCGGACACATAGCCGCCGCCACCCATCACGGCGTCGGGGCGCAGGCGCCGCAACAGGGAGCGCGCGCGCGCCACGGCCAGCGCCGCGCGCAGCACGGCGCGCAGGGCGAGCAGCGGGTTCCTGCGGCTGAGGCCTTCCACGGAGATCGCGTGCAGCTCGTAGCCGGCCTGCGGCACGAGCCTGGCCTCGGCGCGCCCCGCGCCGACGAACGCGACCTCGGCGCCGTCAGCCCGCAGCGCGGCGGCCACCGCGAGCGCCGGCACCACGTGCCCCGCTGTGCCGCCGGCGGCGATCACGATCTTCGGCGTCTTGCTCATCGCCCAATCGTGCCCTTTCGCGTTCGCGCGCGTCGGCCGAGCGTCTGCGCGGGGTCGACACGGCGCGCACATGCGCCGTCCCGCCGGAGGCGACGTTCAGCAGCAGGCCCATGCACGAGAGCATCACGATCAGGCTGCTCGAGCCGTAGGAGACGAACGGCAGGGGCACGCCGGTGAGCGGGGCGAGGCCGAGCACGGCGAACACGTTCAGCAGCGCCTGGGAGACGATCAGCGAGGTGGCTCCGACGGCGATCAGAGCGCTCTGCATGCTGCGCGCCCCCTTGGCCGCGCGCAGGCCCGCGTAGGCGATCAACCCGTACAGGAACAGCAGCGCGCACACGCCCATCGCGCCCAGCTCCTCGGCGATCACCGCGAGGATGAAGTCGGTCGGCGCCTCGGGCAGGTAGAAGATCTTCTGCACCGACTCGCCGGGACCGACGCCGAACAGCCCTCCCGAGCCGATCGCGATCTGGCCCTGCACGGCCTGGAAGCCACTGCTGGAGGCGTGCGCCCACGGATCGAGAAAGGACGTCAGGCGCGCCCGCGCATACGGTTTGACCAGCGCGTAGAGCGCAACGACGACGAACGCGCAGCCGACTACGATCGCCAGATTGCGCAGCTCGATGCCGGCGGCGACCAGCAGCGCGATCGTCGTGAAGGCGATCACCATCGCCGTGCCGAGATCCGGCTGCGTGGCGACCAGCAGGATCGCTGCGCCGATCACGACGAGCAGCGGCTTGGCCAGCTCGCGCAGATCGTGTATGCGCTGCGGTCGCTTGGCCAGCAGCGTCGAGGCGTAGAGCACGAGCGCGAGCTTCATCAGCTCCGACGGCTGGAACTGAAGGGGGCCGGCTCCGAGCCAACGGCGTGCGCCGTTGACGCTCACGCCGATGTGAGGGACGTGCACGGCGATCACGAGCACGAAGGACGTGATCAGCAGCGGCCCCGTGCTCGCCTGCACTATCGAGACGCCGTCGCGCGCGAGCACGCGCATCAGCACCAGGCCGACCGCCCCGTAGACGAGGTACTTGACCAGGTAGCCGCTGCCATTGCCGTGCCCCTGCAGCAGCGAGGTCGCCGACGAGGCGCTGTAGACCATCACCGCGCCGAACGCGAGCAGGCACAGCGTCGCCGTCAGCAGGATCCGCTGCTCCAGCGGCTGGGCGCCCAACGCCGGAGCTTTTCCCCGCGCGCGCTTGCCCTCGGAACGCGGCGCACCGGAGGAACCGGCGCGTGCTGGCGCTGCTGGCATCCCGGCTGACTTCGACGCCCGGCTCGCTAACCCTGCATGTCCGCCACGAGCTCACGAAAGCGCTCGCCCCGCGCCTCGAAGTCGGCGAACTGGTCGAAGCTCGCGCAGGCCGGCGAAAGCAGCACGACCTCTCCCCCGCTCGCCGCCGCGCGGGCCGACCGCAGCGCGCCGGAGAGGTCTGTGCAATCGCGCACCGGCGTGCTCACCGAGCCGAGCGCCACGGCGAGCGCCGGGGCATCCTCGCCGATCAGATACACGCCGGCGCACCCCTGCTGCACCGCGTCGGCGAGCGCCGAGAAGTCCTGGCCCTTGCCCTGTCCGCCGGCGATCAGGTGCGCCCGGCGCCCGGCGAAGGCTTCCAGCGCCACGAGCGTGCTCGCGACGTTCGTCGCCTTGGAGTCGTTGACGTAGAGCACGCCGTCGAGCGTCGCGACCTCCTCCAGGCGATGGGCAACGCCGGCAAAGGACGCGAGCCCCGCACGCACCGCGTCGGGCTCGATGCCGCGGGCCAGGCAAACGGCCGCTGCCGCCATCGCGTTCTCGACGTTGTGGCGCCCGCGCAGGCGCAGCTCCTCCAGCGCCACCAGCGGCTGGCCCTGCCACCACAGGCGCCCGTCTCGCTCGAACAGCGCCGCGGGGGCCTCCGCGGCGAAATCGACAAGCCGCGCTCGTCCGACATCGATCTCCCGGGCCAGCTCGTGCGGGAGCACCGCGACGTCGGTTTCGCCCTGACGCGCGAAGATCTGCAGCTTGGCCGCGGTGTAGGCGGCAAGCGTGCCGTGACGGTCCAAATGGTCTGGCGTGATGTTCAACAGCACGGCCGCCTCGGGCGCGAAGCACGAGCTGTCTTCGAGCTGAAACGAGGAGACCTCGCAGACGACCGTCGCGAGCGGGTGCAGCGCGCCGATCAGCGAGCTCACGGCCCTTCCCACGTTCCCCGCCACCGCGACCGGCTGCCCGGCCGCGCGGTGGATGTGGCCGATCAGCTCGACGGTCGTCGTCTTGCCGTTCGTGCCGGTCACCGCGACGAACTCGTTGCCCAGCAGCCGCCACGCCAGCTCCAGCTCGCCGAGCACCGGCATGCCGCGCTCGCGCGCAGCCGCGATCACCCGGGCCTGAGCGGGCACGCCGGGGCTCTTCAGGACCGCGCGCACGCGATCCAGCAGCGCCACCCCATCCTCATCATCCAAATGAAGCTCCACCCCCACCACGCGCAGCGCCTCGGCTCCTCCCGGCGAGCCGGAGTCGAGGCCGATCACCTGCTCGGCGCGCTGGCGCAGCGCCAGCGCGCCAGCCGCGCCCGAGCGCGCCAGGCCGACGACCAGATACGGGCCGCCGGGGATCTCCGGGCGTGGCCTCACCTCAGTATCTGTCGATTGGTGGCGCCCAAGGGCCCCGTGGCCGGGGCCGTTGTCGCGTCGTCGGTGGACTGGCCGCGCAGACCGCGGTCGCAATGCCGGTCATTGCTTCTCCTCTACATGCCTGAAGCGTTTGTGGACGTTCTGCTTTTGCGTGTTCAGCGCCTCGCCGATCTGATCCCATGTCGCGCCCTTTTTGCGGGCTTCTGCGACCAATTGGCGTTCGTAGGACCGCAAAGCGTCCTTCAGCGGGCCGCCCAGCTTCAGAATCCCCAGCGGCCCTTCGCGCTCGCGCCAGTCGGGATTGCCGTAAGAGCGCGCGTAGCGGGCGAACGGCTCTGGCGGGTCGTGCATCGCCGGCACCCTACCACGTCATTCCGATAATGACCGGTAGTCTCTCCGGTGTGCCCGACGACGTGACCTCGGCTCTAACCGCCCGCTGCAATTGCGGCGCTGTCCGTCTCGAGATTACGGAGCCGCTGCTAGGTGCCTCCTACTGCCATTGCAAGCGTTGCCAACGCCGTACCGGCGCGGCCGCGGCGGCATCAGCCGGCGTCAAGCCGGGAACATTTCGCGTTGTCGCCGGGGAGGGTCAAATCCGTCGCTGGAATGCGGGCGACGGCTTCGATAAGGCGTTCTGCGAAGTCTGTGGCTCGGCGCTGTTCGCGCAAAACCCGGAGAACCCCGACCAGATCGTGGTGCGCATGGGGCTGTTCGATGGCGATCCCGGCGTTCGTCCTGGCGGCCGCCAGCATGTAGCCAGCGCGGCCGTTTGGGAGCCGAT
>JAXDGQ010000272.1:0-7425 GCA_034664965.1 Solirubrobacteraceae bacterium
GCGCGACATGACTCGCTCAACAATGCGATCCGCGCAGCTGATGAAATCCGACCCGCAGTCAGGTCGGTTCAGCTGCGCCAGATGCCTACACTCGTCCCCTTCGCCAGGCATGAAAGGCGGCCGCCCACACAAGAGAATAGACCTACGTCTAGGCCAATTGGCCGGCGAGAAACGTCGTTAAGGGTATGGCCGGCGATCACGCACGACACACGATCGATCCAGTGACCCTGGCGGCGGTCCTGCGCGACCAGACCACCGAGGAGGAGGAGCTCTGCCGCGACGGCGACGCCGAGGAGCAAAGGGCGCTCAAAGAGCTGACCGCGAAGCGGCTGGCCTTCGCCGATGCGATCTCGACGATGAGCCGCGAGGAGTTGAGCGTGACGCTGCGGGTTGACGTCCACCTCGGCGACCACGCAGCTGGGGTTGTCGAACTCACTTCGGCCATGGAGCTGATCGATTTCCTGGTTCTCAGGGACCTCGCGCTGCCGCACTTCAGCCGCGGCGGCTCAGACCGGGAGGATCACGGCGAAGGCGACTGAGACAAAGCAGCGCGCTCCGCGGTGCCTTCTCCGCCAGGACCAGGCTTCGAGCGCACGTCGGGAGCAGGCCTTGCCCGACCATTACCGCGCAGGCCGCGATGGGCGCAGGCCCGACGGAGCATCGCCGCGTCGGGCCTGACCCCCCGTCTGTCCTACGGCGCGGTCGGGAACTGGCCGGCCGCCTCTTGCGAGGCGCGTGCTGCGCTCTCGGCTTTCTCGTGGGCGGGATCGGTGTTGGGCACGAACTTCCCCTCGTGGCCCCGGAACTTTCCCGATGCCTCCTCGGCGCCATGTGCGGGCGACTCGGCCGCCTCGTGAGCCGGATTGGTGTTGGAACCCGTCGCAGCGCCAGATGTTCCCGGCGTGCTCGATGAGGTGGAGCCTGCGGCACCGGCGTTCAGCAGGGAACCGCCGAGGGCGCCTCCTGCGAGCAGCAATGCGGCAATGCCGGCGCCGGTCGCCTTCTGTCTGAGGGTCATCGTGTCTCCGTTCTTGAGGACGAGCAGCCAGCTTCAGGCATTTGGCTGAGACCAGACCGGGCGTTGTCTGAGAATTTGCCGAGAATCGCCGCAGGGGCGATTGCTCATCGGACGAACGGCAGGCAGTCGCTCAGACCGGTGAGTTCGAACACTTCCTGGACCGGCGCAGGTCCGGGTATCAAGCTGAACGCGATGCCGCTCCGGGTGCACCACTTGCTGAGCGTCGTGATCGTCCAAAGGCCGGATGAATCGATGAAAGTCAGTCCCGTGAGGTCCAGCGCGATCGCACTTGCCGAAGACGAGATCCCATGGATCGCCGCCTCCAGCGCGCCGACCGAGTCCAGGTCCAAGTCGCCCGTGAGGCTCAGCGTGTGCTGACCGCCATGCCCAAAGTCCCCGACCCTGAGCTCTGCGTGTGACATCTCCTCAGACCTGGCAATTTCGCTGCCCTTGAACGCCGTGCGCTCAGGTGTCGTGTGGGGCGAGCCCGAGGGGGCGCCGCGAATGCGAAAGACGCGCCAGTGCCCCTCTCGTGAGCCGGCCTGCGACGATCGGTTGATCAAGGGGAGCCTCAGCTTCGACATGTCGCCAGCTTCGCGGACTCACGGATATCGACACTGGCCGAGCGTCCGACTTGGACAGTCGTGGACTGCACACCAATATCTGCCGCAATTCGTACCGGATCCATTTTGAACCCCCGTCGGCAGCATACCGGCGATCTGGGTACCGGTTGCGGTTTTCTGTCGGCTTGGCGAGACCGGCCCAATCGCCGGTGTCGGGAGGGGGACGCGCTGATACCGCCGCGAACTCGTCGGCAGCTGGGCCGGCCCTGGTCTCGACCTTTGCACCTACGGCTAGGTCGGCGCCGGGCCGGGGTCGAGCTCGAGGCGGAGCTGGCGCGCCTGGCGTGCGCCGCACTGGGCCTCTTGCGGCCTCACGCACAGGCGCGCCGGGGGACTGTGAACCACACGGTCTTTCCCCGCGAGGAGGGGTCGATGCCCCAGCTGTCTGACATTGCTTCGACGATGCGCAGCCCTCGCCCCGTCCGCTCTTGCGGCGTGGGAGATCGCGGGACGGGGCGCCCTGGTCCCGTGTCGCGCACCTCTATGCGGATCTGCCCCTGACCGTGATCGATCGTGAGCTCGAAGGAGGTACGAGCGTGCTGCACGCAGTTGGTGGCCAGCTCGGTGGCCATCAGCTCGGCCGCCTCGAGGATGTCGCGCGACTGGTCATGCAGGGCCTCGCGCACGAATCGTCGGGCGGCGGGTACCGACTCGGGCTGGCAGCGGAACCTGCGGGCGCTCGTCACGGCTCGATCGGAAGGACGCTGGAGAGGCCGGTGAGGCCGATTACGCGCCGAACGGCCTGTGACGGCTCGCGAAGCTGCACCGCGCCGACCCTCGCCGCGACGCCCACGAGCACGGCGATGCCGGCGCTGTCCATGAAGCGCAGCTCGCTGAGGTCGAAAATGAGCCGCTCTTCGTGCTCTGCTGCGAGTGGCGCGATGGCCGCCTCCAGCGACGCGGCATTCGAGCTGTCGAGTTCGCCCGAGAGGCTGATGATCGGCGTACCCGCCGGATCGAGCCGGGTCTCGACGCCGATGACCGCGACCTGATCGTCCGCGCCCTGGTCCTCCTCTAGGTCTCCCACTGAATCACCACTATCGCAGTGTCGTCCTGGTGCGCCTCGGAGGCAACCTCGCGCGCGAGCATCGCCACCAGGTCATCGATCGCGAGCTGCTGCCCGGAAGCCGCGTCGCGCAAGCGGGCGAGGCCGGCGTCCAGGATCTCGCCGCGACGCTCGACGAGACCATCGGTGAACGCTACCAGCGTCGAGTTCGGGGCTACGGAGACGGTGACCTCCTGATAATCCGAGCTGCGCGTCACGCCGATCGGAACGTTCGTGGCCAGTTCGAGGTAACGGCTGTCATCGCCGTCGATCAGCAGCGGCGCCAGGTGACCGGCGCTGGCGATCGTCACCAGGTGGCTGTCCGCGTCGATCCACGCGCACAGCACGGTCGCGAAGTAGTCATGGGCTCCGCTGTTGACGAAGTCCGAGAGCCGGTTCAGCACGCTCGCGGGACGGCGCTCCTCCGCCGCATAGGCGAGCGTGGCATGGCGTAGCAGGGCCATCGTCGTCGCCGCGTGCAGCCCATGACCTGAGACGTCGCCGATCACCAGAAGCGCCTTGCGATCGTCCGTCGCGACGACGTCGTACCAGTCGCCCCCGACATCGACGCCCGAAGAGGCCGGCACGTAGCGCGCGCCCACGCGCAGGCCGCCGACGGCCGGCAGCGCGTCGGGCAGCAGCGCATGTTGCAGCGTCTGGGCGATGCCGCGCTGCTCGGTGTACAGCTGATGGTTCTCGGCAGCCACGCGGTCGAGGACGCCGCTCAGCTGCTCGGCGTACTGGCGGCGGCGCGCGAGCCGATCGGTCAGCGCTGCCGCGGCGAGCGAGATCAGCACCCCGACGATGACGACGATCCACGGGAGTTTCTCGAAGAACGTGCCGCCGAGTGGTCCTCTGGGAGTTACCACCAAGGTGAACGCGCTGTCCCCGAACGGAACGACCGTCGACGCCTGCCGGCCCCTGATCGGAAAGCGGTGCAGGCTCGTGACCAGGAGGTTCTTCGGAGCGCGCGAGCGGCCGAGGAACAGCGCATAGTTGAGGTCCGCAAAGGCCGAGTTGCCGGCGAGCGCCGATCGCCTGTTCTTGGGCAGAGGGTTTTCGGCGTACACGGCAAACCCGTGCTTGACGCCAGGCGTGGCGAACTCGAAGCCGATGCTCGGGTGGGCCGTACCCAGGATGCCGGTGATGTTCAACAGCCGTGAGCGCCCGGCGCGCCCGAACAGCGCACGCGCCTGCCGAGGCAGCGATGCGAGTAGCGGAGTGCTGCCGACCACCACCTCGGGAGCCGGCTTGGAGGCCCCCAAGGGCCACAAGGATGCGGAGGCGAACTGCCGGCCTGGACCCACGTACGGGGCCATGAACTTGCGGAACTTCTGGGCGTTGCCGCCTGTCGCATCGGCCAGCGCAGCGGCCGACGCCAGCGTCGTCTGGATCGAGGGGACTGCCGCCGTCAAGACCGAGCTGACCTGACGAGCCCGCAGTCGCAGCAGGTGGCTCTCGTTGTGGTCATAGAGCACCAGCGAGGTCAGTGCGAACGCCGCTGTCACCGCCAGTCCGAGCAGGAACGCCGCGCCCGCAACCCGCGACGGCCTCCACCGCCAGATCGAGCTGGCCGGTGTCCGGGGAGGGCTGGCGCTGTGCTCTTGGGCTCGCACACCCGCCCCCTTCTCGCCGGGCGAACCGGCGCCGGCAAGTCCCGCAGCGCTACTCATCTCGCGCCCCCGCGTGGGTCCATCGCGCTAGCCTATCCGGCCCTCGCCGGGCGGGAAACCAGCGCCGCGGGCAGGCAGCTCAGCAGGCAGGGGCGGCCGCGCCCACCTACGCCGAGCTGGCGACCGCGTTCTGGCGGCTGACGAACGCGTCGATCAGCGCGGCCAGGCGCAGCGGCTGGTCCTGCGGTGCGAACGCGCGGCTGTCGGCGATCTGCTCCAGGCGCGCATCCGGGATCATCGCCGCGAGCCGCTCGGCGAAGCGCAACGGGAACATGCGATCGTCGGGGCCCCAAGCCAGCAGCGTGGGCAGCGGGCGCTCGCTCAGGGCTTGCGCGGCGTTCAGCGTGTCGCGCTTGTCGATCGCCTTGAGCGTGGCGAGCACGTCGGCGCGCACGTCGCGCTGGCGCAGCGCTGCCAGCCAGTCGGCGGTGAGCTCGTCGGGCAGCGGGCGGTGGCTGAGCATGCCGAAGCCCAGCGGCGAGCGGCGGATGCGCGCCGAGCGGGCGGCCTGTGCGAGCAGCCAGTAGGCGCCGGGCACATGCGCGAGCCATTGCAGCGGGCGCAGGATCGGCGGCAGGAAGTTCTCCAGGCAGTCGCAGTTGGTGAGCACGAGCGCGCGCAGCCGCTGCGGGCGCTCGCTCGCAAGGATCTGGGAGATCGCGCCGCCGGTGTCGTTCGCGACGATCGTCACGTCGCGCAGCTGCAGCGCTTCGAGGAAGTCGCCGATCAGATGGGCGATGCCCCGCGGTGAACGGTCGGCGCCGGCGTTCAGCGCGGTGCGGTGCGCGCCCAGCGGCCAATCGGGCACGATGCAGCGGTAGCTGGCCGCGAGCGGCGGCGTGACCTCGCGCCACAGGCGCCCGTCGACGAGCAGGCCGTGCACGAACACCAACGGCTCGCCCTCGCCCGCTTCGCGGTATGTGATCGTCCCCTGCTCGAGCGCGACGCTTGGGCTCATCGTCCGCGACCTCCATTATCGTAGTGGTTACATACAGCCTGTACGAAACTAACATACACACTGCATGAATGTCAATCGACAAGCCTCGCGCTCCGCGTCGACCCGCGCAAAGCTGATCCGCGCTGCGCGCAAGCTGTTCGCGGCCAAGGGGTATGCGTCCGTCGGCACGGAGGAGATCGTGCGGCGCGCAGGCGTCACGCGGGGCGCGCTCTACCACCAGTTCTCCAGCAAGGAGGACCTGTTTCTCGCCGTCTACGAGCAGGTCGAGCAGGAGCTGACCGCGCGCGTGGCGGGAACGCTCGGCGAAGTCACGAGCCCGTTCGCCGCGATGCGTTCGGGTATCCGCGCCTTCCTCGAGGCCTGCCGCGCGCCGGAGGTGCAGAGGATCGTGTTGATCGACGGTCCCGCGGTGCTCGGCTGGGAGCGCTGGCGCGAGGTGGCCGAGCGCAACGGGCTCGGCCTGATCGAAGCCGTCGTCGGCGCCGCGATCGAGGCCGGCGAGATCGAGGAGCTCTCACCAGAGCTGCTCGCCCACCTGCTGATGGGCGCGCTCGACGAGGCCGCCCTGCTGGTCGTGCGCGATCCAGGCGCCACCGACGCCGTCGCGGCCACGCTCGAGCGCATGCTCGACGGTCTGCGCGCCGGGGCGCAGGCCGGGTGAGCGGCCGGTCGCGGCGACCGGGGCGGTCCGCCGCCGGCCGTATCGTGCGCGCATGGCTCGCACGAGGCTCTACCGCGACGGCGAGCTCGCGCTCGAGGATTTCCCGGTCAAGGACATCTCCGAGCACATCAAGGAGCCCAACGCCTGTGTGTGGCTGGACTACTGCGAACCGACGGCGGCCGAGCTGGCGACGGTGGCCGACGAGCTCCACCTGCACCCGCTGGCCGTCGAGGACGCGGTCAACGAGCATCAACGTCCCAAGCTCGACCGTTACGACACACACCTGTTCATCAGCGTCTACGGCCTGAAGCTCGACACGCAGTCGGGCGAACTCGAGACCAGCGAGATCGGCGTGTTCGTCACCGAGAACGCGGTCGTGACGATCCGCAAGGACAGGGATGTCGACATAGAGGGTGTCGTCGCCCGCTGGGACGAGTCCAAGGAGCTGGCCGTCCACGGCGTGTCGTTCTTGCTGTGGGGCCTGCTCGACGACATCGTCGACGGCCACTTCGAAGCGGTGCAGTCGCTGGACGGCGAGATCGAGGCGCTGGAGGACCTGCTGTTCGACGACACGCCGCGCGACCGAGAAGTCCAGCGGCGGTCGTACGAGTTCCGCAAGAGCCTGGTGCTGCTGCGCCGGCTGGTGCTGCCGATGCGCGAGGTCGTCAACTCGCTGATGCGCCGCGACCTGGGCGTGCTCGACCAGGGTATGGCGCCGTACTACCAGGACGTCTATGACCACGTGCTGCGCGCGACCGACTGGACCGAGTCGCTGCGCGATCTCGTGACGACGATCCTGGAGACGAACATCACGATCCAGGGCAACCGCATGAACCTGATCATGAAGAAGGTCACCAGCTGGGCGGCGATCATCGCCGTGCCCACCGCGATCACCGGCTTCTACGGGCAGAACGTGCCTTACCCGGGCTTTGCGACGCACTGGGGCTTCTGGTTCTCCAGCGCGGTGATCGTCGTCGTGTCGGTCAGCCTCTACTTCTCCTTCCGCCGCCGCGACTGGCTCTAGCGCGAGGCGCCGGAGCGGGTAGCGGAGCTCGCTGCCCGCGGCCGCGGAATCGGCGAGGATGCTTGGCCATATGCTGCAGCAGACCCCGCTCGGCGCCGAGGATCGGGCGATTCTTGATCTGGAGTGCCGCACGATCGCCGGGCACACCTGCAAGGTCGTGCGCCTGGCTCCGGGCGATGCCCAGGGACTCGACCTCGCGCGACTGCGCGAGCGCGTGGCCGCACGGATCGACCTCGCTCCGGCGCTGACGCGCAGGCTCGGCGGCAGCGCGGGCAAGCCCGCTTGGGTCCCCGACGAGGACTTCGACATCTCCGCGCACGTCGCCGCCGCCCCGGTCGCGGGGCCCGTCGATCGTCCGGCGCTGCTCGCGCTCATCGCGCACCTGTTCGAGCAGCGCCTGGACCGCGCGCGCCCGCTCTGGCG
>JAXDGQ010000273.1:0-5816 GCA_034664965.1 Solirubrobacteraceae bacterium
CTGCTCGACGTCTGCGACCTCGACGGCGGCGGCGACGCGCCGGTGCACGTCGATCTTCGCCTGCTCGTAGGGGATGTAGTCGGCCGGCACATAGGCGTCCACGTTGACGTCCAGGCGCACCGGGTCCGGAAGCTCGGCGTCGGCGTCGGCGCCCTGCGCGGAGCCCGCCTCGCGTTCGGCGGCGCTGACGGCTTCGTCGAGCATCTGCATGTACAGCTCGAAGCCGAGCGCCGCGACGTGCCCGGACTGCTCGTCGCCGAGCAGGTTGCCGGCGCCGCGGATCTCCAGGTCGCGCATCGCGATCTGAAAGCCGGCGCCGAGCTCGGTGTAATCCGACAGCGCCGACAGCCGCTGCGCGGCCTCCTCGGTGAGCGCCTGCGCGGAGTCGTAGAGCAGGTAGGCGTACGCGCGCTCGCGGCTGCGTCCCACGCGCCCGCGTATCTGGTAGAGCTGGGCCAGGCCGAACGTGTCCGAGTGCTCGACGATCAGCGTGTTCGCGTCGGGGATGTCGATGCCCGACTCGATGATCGACGTGCACACGAGCACGTCCGCGCCGCCGCGCAGGTAGTCGAGCATGACCGCCTCCAGCTCGCCTTCGGGCATCTGGCCGTGTGCCACGACGAAGCGCACGCCGGGGCAGAGCGCGCGCAGGCGCTCGGCCGTCTCCTCGATCGAATCGACGCGGTTGTGCAGGAAGAAGCCCTGCCCGCCGCGCTCGTGCTCTCGCATGAGCGCCCGCTTGACCAGCTCCTCCTCGTACTCGCCGACGTAGGTCTTGACCGGCCTGCGCCCCTCCGGCGGGGTCTCGATCACCGAGATGTCGCGCAGCCCAGCCAACGACATCTGCAGCGTGCGCGGGATCGGCGTGGCCGACATCGAGATCACATCCACGCGCAGCTTCAGCTGGCGAAGCAGCTCCTTCTGCTTGACGCCGAAGCGCTGCTCCTCGTCGACGATCAGCAGGCCGAGCTCCTTCGCGCGCACGTCGCGCGAGAGCACGCGGTGGGTCCCGATCAGGATGTCCACGCGACCGTCGGCAAAGCCCTTGATCGCCTCTTTCTGCTCGGCGGCCGTGCGAAAGCGCGAGACGTGCTCGATCGTGAACGGGTAGTCGGCCAGGCGCTCGGCGAACGTGCCGTAGTGCTGCAGCGCGAGGATCGTGGTCGGCACGAGCATCAGCACCTGGCGCCCGTCGTTGGCCGCCTTGAATGCCGCGCGCAGCGCGACCTCGGTCTTGCCGTAGCCGACGTCGCCGCAGATCAGGCGGTCCATCGGCCGGGGCGCCTCCATGTCCGCCTTGACCAGCTCGATCGCCTCGCGCTGGTCGGGGGTCTCGGTGAACTGGAACGCCTCCTCGAACTCGCGCAGCCAGTCGGAGTCCTCGGCGAAGGCGTGCCCCGTCCGCCGGCGGCGCTCGGCATACAGGCTCAGCAGCTCGCCCGAGAGCTCCTGCGCGGCGCGCCTGGCGCGCGCCTTCATCGTCTCCCAGCGCGTGCCGCCGAGCTTGCTCAGCGGCGGGCTCTCGGCCCCCGCGCCGACGTAGCGCGAGATCTTCGCCAGCTGGTCGGTAGGCACGAAGACGCGGTCGTCGCCCTGGTATTCCAGGTACAGGTAGTCGCGCGTCACGTCCGCCACGGTGCGCGTCTCAAAGCCGGCGAAGCGCGCCACGCCGTGGTCCTCGTGCACGACCACGTCGCCCGCGCGCAGCTCGGCGAAGGAGCGCAGCGCTCCCCGTCTGGCGCCGCCGCGCCCGCCGCGCGCGGAGCGATCGGCCCCACCGCGCTCGGCCCGGCGGCGGCGCAGCAGGCGGTGCTCGGGGAACACCGCCAGCTTCAGCGACGGCGCGACGAAGCCCTCGCGCAGCGACGCCGCGGCGAAGCGCAGCGAGGGCTCCTGCGGCGATGCCCCCGCGTCGACCCCCTCGCCCAGCCAGCTCGCTTTCAGGCGCCCGAGGTTGTATGCCGCCCGCTCGCCCTCGCCTCGCCGCGGAAACGCGACGACCGTGCGATAGCCCGAGCGCACTAGCTTCTCGAGCTCCGGCTCGGCCTCGGCCAGCGAGCGCGCCGCCGTGTCGGCCGACTGCGCGCGCAGCTCGAGCGGCTGGTCGGCGGAGATCGCCGACAGCCAGATCCGCGCGCGCTGCTTGACCGCCGCCTGGACGGCCTCCGGGCTGACATACAGGTGGTGGGCATCCTCGTCGCCGAACGCCGCGCAGACGTCGCTCCAGTGGTCGCTCAGCGCCGGCGCCAGCTCCTCCTCGGCGGCCACCACTACCTCGGTTCCCCCGCCGACGAGGTCCAGCAGCGCGCCGAAGCGGTCCACCGGCAGCAGCTCGGCGATGTCCGTGCGGCTCGCGCCCGGCTCGTCGCCGGCGGCGCCTCGCGGCTGCCCCGCCAGCTCTGCGCCGGCGACCGCCGCCAGCTCGCGGTGCTCTTCGGCGAGCTCGGCGGCCGGCGCGATCTCAACTTCCTGCACCTCCCCGAGCGATCGCTGGGTGAACGTGGAGAACCAGCGCAGCGACTCGATCTCCACATCGAACATGTCCACGCGCACGGCGCGATCCTCGGTAGCTCCAAAGACGTCCAGCAGCCCGCCGCGCAGAGCGAACTGCCCGCGCTCCTCGACCTGGTCGGTGCGTTCGTAGCCGGCCGCCACCAGCTCGGCGGCGCACTCGTCGAGGTCCAGCAGCTCGCCGACGCGCAGCCTGAACGACCGCGGGCGCAGGGCCGGGTCGGGCACCTTCTCCGACAGGGCCACCGCGCTGACGACGACCACCGGGCGGCCGTGCTCGGCCGTGCTCTCGCCCTCGGCGCCCAGCAGCGAGTCCAGCGCGGCCATGCGCAGCCCCACCAGGTGCGCCGGAGGGGTCAGATGGGACTCGTAGGTGACGCCCCGCGTGGGGTAGTAGCGCACGCGCCGAGGCGCCAGCCAGGCGCGCAGATCGGCGGCCAGGTCGCGCGCCGCGCGGTCGTCGCCGACGACGATCAGCTGCGCGCGATCGCGCTGCTCGTCGGTGTCCGCCAGCGCGGCGATCAGATACGGGCGCAGCGACGAGGACACGAACGCGTTGCCGCCCTCGCGCGCGAGCGTCAGCGCGACGGGGTCTTCTTCGATGTGGGCGAGGAGCGATCGGAGCGGCATGTGCGGGGCCGTCCACACAATAGACGCGCGCCCCCGCCGCCCAGACGGCGTGCCAGGCGGCGCACCGCTAGCGCGACGGAATTCGCTCAGCCGCCCGGCCCACCCCCCAGGACGATGTGCTCGACCTGCTCGCTGGCCCGCTCGACCAGCTCGTCGACCGGCTCGCGCCCCTCGCGAAAGCGCGACAGCACGTACGCCGAGACGATCTCCGGGTCGCTGCTGTCGGGACGCCCGACGCCGACGCGAACGCGCGTGAACTCGCCGCTGCCGAGCTCGCGCTTGATCGACTTCAGGCCGTTGTGCCCGGCCAGACCGCCACCCGTTCGCGCGCGTACCTCGCCGAAGGGCAGGTCGATCTCGTCGTGCACCACGAGCACGCGCTCGGGCGCGAGCTTGTAGGAGCCGCGTGCCGGGCCGACCGAGCGCCCGGCATCGTTCATGTACGTCTGCGGGCAGAGCACCGCCACGCGAACCGGCGGCTGGCCGGGCTGCGCGCCGGGCGCGCCGGAGCGCACGCGCCCCTCGGCGATCCGACCGAGGAAGCGGTCCTTGGCCGGGGCTAGGTCCCAGCGCTCGACGAGCGCCTCGGCGACCCTGAAGCCGACGTTGTGACGCGTGCCGGCGTGCTCGCGCCCGGGATTTCCGAGTCCGACGATCAGCCAGTCGATCGCCGCGCCACGCCCAGCGAACGGGCGTCGCAGGAGCTACTCCTCGCCTGAGGAGCCCTCGCCGCCGGAGCCCTCGCCCTCGGCCGCGCCCTCGGCGTCCTCGTCACCCTCGCCGACGAGCTCGGTCTCGGACTCGACCTCCTCCTCCTCTTCGGTCTGCAGTTTCGGCGGCGACAGCGTGGCAACGACCGCGTCCTCGATGTCGTCGAGCAGCACCACGCCCTCGGGCATCACGATCATCTCGAGCCCGATCGTGTCGCCGATCTGCATCTCGCCGACGGCATGCTCGATCGACTCCGGAATCGCCGTCGGCAGTGCTTCGACGTTCAGCTCGCGCACGATCTGCTCGAGGATGCCGCCTTCCTTGACGCCGGGCGACTCATCGGCGCCGCTCAGCTCGAGCGGAACCACGGCATGGATCGCCTGGTCCAGGCGCACGCGCAAGAGGTCGATGTGCACGGTCTGCCCGCGCACGGGGTCGCGCTGAGCCTCCTTCAGGACGACCGGCGTCGCTTTGCCGCCGTCGACGCTCAGGTCGAGCACGGCGCCGGACCTGGCCAGCGCCAGGCGCAGGTCGCGCGCATCGACGTCGAAGCCCAGCGAGTCGCCGCCGCCGCCGTAGAGCACGCCGGGCACGCGCCCGGATCGGCGCAGGCGCCGTGCCGCGCGCGAGCCGTCCGCCTCGCGGGTGCGTACGTCCAGTTTTGTGCTCGTATCGGCCATCGGAAGCCTGAGGACTCTAGCAATCCGCTGAATTGGCGATCGGCGCGCTCAGACCGCGCAGCTCGATCTCGATCCCCGTCAGCGCGTTGCCGGTGCGGCGCACGTCGACGCATTGCACCACCGGGCGCTTGCCGATTACCGTCCATGCCAGGCGTGTCCTGCCGCTGGCGCCCGTCAGCGAGTACGCCGTCGGCGATTTCAGCGAGAGGATCTTCGGCTCGCCCGCTCGGCGCAGCCTGCTCGCGTTCGCACGCACGGTCGCCACGCACGACGGCCGCTCGCGACAGCCGCTCAACTCGTTGAGCATCGCGTTGACATCGCCGGCCGCCTGCGAGCGAAGCAGCGCCGTCTGGTCGTCGCGTTCGACGCCCTCGACCGAGAAGAAGCGCGCCAGCTCGGCGCTGATCGCGATGAACAGCGCAACCGCCACGACGATCAGGACGGTGCGTTTCAGAGCAGCTGGTTCCGGGCCGACATCGCGCCGACAGCCTAGAGGTCGCCGGGCCGTGCCGGAGCGAGCTCGAACGCGCGAGATCCACCGCGTCGAGACCGGAGCGAATAGCTAACAGCCAGCCACTTTTGCAACTTCGAGCGTCACAGTGCCTTTGCTACCCAATTTGTAGTTCACTTTGTATCCATTGCCGGGCTCGGCAGGAATGCAGTGGTTTCCAGGCGTGAATTCGCCGCTCAGCGAACCCACGCTCTCTCCTACGTCCAAAATCTGAAACGTCTGCCCGAGAACGGGAGCAAAATTGAGGTATTCAGACGTTTCAACGTTCAGTTCTCCCGCGAGCGTAGCGCTGCCGGAGACTTTCATCGTTCCGTAGTTCGTTTCTGGGGAGCCGGCTGGGAACGTTTTTTTGATGCCTATCGTCAAGGTGGAACTGCCGGCCGGAGTGTAGTCTCCGTGTATGTGCACAATACCGCCATCGATGATGCTACCGGCTTCGCTCAGGGAGCTGCCAATTTCCAATTCAGGCCGCTGCACTTGTTCGGTTTCGGGTGTGTAGCACGAGCCGAGCTTGACCAATCCTCTGTTTAGCAATGAAGCAATGCCTACCCGGACGTTGCATCCGTTCCCGTCAAGTTCCGCGATGCCGATCCTGCCGCGTTCGCCGTTGACCACCGAGCCGACTTCGCCGCATTCAGATGCGCCACCGAAGCCTCCCGAGTTCAGATTGCGTATGTCGCCTTCATTTTCAAGTTTGGCGGGCTGCGCGGCCCCATTCCGACAGAGCGTGATTCCGGCTCCGAATATCGTGCCGAGATTCTTCACCTGCAATC
>JAXDGQ010000274.1:0-5626 GCA_034664965.1 Solirubrobacteraceae bacterium
GATCGTGGCCCGCGACGCGATCGGCGCGGCGCATACGACGGTCGCTGCCGCGACCCTGAAACTCGCCTAGCGACGCTGCTGACGCCCGGCCCGCACCGCTCGCAAGCGGGGCCTCGGTTGCGATCCAGGATCCCTGCGCGCGCACCCGCAGCGGCGCTCGCGTAGCCTGCGTCTCGTGCAGGAGCCCCCCGCAGATCGGGACCGCGCCGGCGAGTCGCCGGCGCAGGCGCCCAGCGAGCCCGACGGCGACCGCCCGCGGCGCCGCAGCGGCCCGGGCGCGATCGACGGCGTCACCGATTTCATGGGGCTGCGCTGGGAGGACCCGCAAACGGTCCGCCTGACGATTCGCCCTGAGCTGATCAACGCCGGCGGACTGCTCTCCGGCGTGGTCACGTACGCACTGGTGGACTACTGCATGGGCTCTACGCTGTGGGTTCAGACGAGCGCCGAGGAGGCGATCGCGACGATCAGCATCTCGGTCAACTACATCCAGACGGCCGTCGAGGGCGACATCGTCTGCCACACGACGCTCGACCGGCGCAATCGGCGCACGGCGGTGATGCGCAGCGAGGTGCGCCACGACGACGGCCGCCTGCTGGTCACTGCGATCGGCAGCTACACGATCTTCCCGCGGCGCAAGGGCGCGGCCGGTCGCGTCGGCCCGGCCTCCTAGGCCGATGGTGCCCACGGCGCTCGCCATCGCCGGCTCGGACTCCGGCGGCGGCGCAGGCATTCAGGCCGACCTGAAGGCGTTCGCGCGCTGCGGCGTGCACGGGACGACGGCGATCACTGCGATCACCGCCCAGAACACCGTCGGCGTGGCGGCGATCCACCCGATCCCGCCCGAGCTGATCCTGGCGCAGGTGCGGACGGTCTGCGCGGACATTCGCGTCGACGCCGTCAAGGTCGGGATGCTCGGCGTGGTGGAGACCGTCCGCGCCGTTGCCCAGGCGCTGGATGAGCTGCCAGCGGACATTCCAGTCGTTGTCGACCCGGTGATGGTCGCCGAGTCGGGCGCAAGGCTGCTCGACGTTGCGGCGCAGGATGCGCTGATCGAGCAGATCCTGCCGCGCGCGAGCGTGGTCACGCCGAACCTGCCCGAGGCGCGCGTGCTCACGGGGCGGGCGGCGGGGGAGGACGCCGATGCTCTTCGGCGCGAGGATGCGCAGGTGCGCGAGGCCGAGGACCTGGCGCGCGCGCTGCTTGCGCTCGGGCCGCGGGCGGTCGTCGTCACCGGCGGTCATCGCCTGCGCGCCGTGGACGTGTTCCTGGCGGCGGGCGATGCTCGGGGCGCCGTCGAGATCGAGGGCGAGCGCCATCCCGACGGCGCGGCGCACGGCTCGGGATGCACGCACTCCTCAGTGCTGGCGGCGCATCTCGCGCTCGGGGCAACGCCGCTTCAGGCGGCGCAGGCGGCGCGCCGGTTGACGGGGGAGGCCGTCAGAGACGGGCTGCGTGGACTCGGCACGGGCACGGGCCCGGTCGACGTGCTTGGCCTGTGCCGCGGCGCGGACGACGCCTGACCGCGGCCTCGTGCTCGCGCCATCCGTGGTCGGCGTTCGGCGGCTCGTCCGGTGCGAGGCGCCGCCGCCGGCGAGGCTGTTTGCCATAATCCGCTGACCATGAAGCTGTTGCGTCTGAAGCCCGGTCATGGCGAGATCGTGCTCGCCGAGGGTGACGTCGAGGCGCCCGAGCAGGAGCAGGAGCTGATCGAGGCGTTTCGCCGCGAGCTCGATGCGGGGATGTGGGCGGCCGTTCCGCTGAAGACGCCCGACGGCCGGCGCCAGGCCGAGCTCGTAAAGAGCTTCAGCGACGTGCCCCGGGACGCCGAGCGTGTGATCTTCTTCCCGCGGGCCGCCGGCGGAGCGCCGCGGACGGATCGCTGAAGCGGATGGGGCTGGCCCTGGGCACCGCGGCGATCGTGCTCGTGGTGCTCGTCTGGGAGCTGGCGCGGCCGCGTGCGATCAGCGCGCTCGCCCGGGCGCGCGACGAGCTGCGGCGCCTGCGGGAGCGCTCGCGCGCGGCTGGCGAGGTCGGCTATGACCCCGGCCGCGAACGGCGCGCCGAGCAGCGGGCCAGGGAGCTGCTGCGCTCGTGCGTCGACGAGCGCGATTGGGCGATGTACCGCGACCTCGGCTTCCTGCGCGTCTGGGGCGGCCTCGGCGAGCGCCCGCCCGCGGCCGGCGCCTCCTATGCCTACCTGATCTACCCGCATCGCCCGATCGTCGCCTTCGTGCCGCAGACGGGCACGCTGCTGAACGAGTACTGCGTCGCCTTTCCCGACCACACGCGCCCTTACGGCAGCGCGCGCCTGCCGGACTCCGACGACGTGCTGGCAAAGTGGATGGCGCTGACCGCCGACGAGCGGCGGTTGATCGAGGAGGCGAACATGCACCTGCCCGGGCGCCAGATCGACCCGGACCGGATCCGTCGCGACCTCGTGCGCCTGGCACGCTGGGAGCGCGAGACGGGCGAGGACGCACCAGATATCGTGCGCGCCGCGTGAACACCGCGACGGCATTCGACGTAAAGCACCGCAGCCGAGCCCTCACCGAGGGGCCCAGCCGCGCAGCTGCACGGGCCTACCTGCACGGCATCGGCTACTCCGCAGAGGACCTCGCCAAGCCGATCGTCGGCGTGGCGCACTCGTGGATCGAGACGATGCCATGCAACTTCAACAACCGCGTGCTCGCGGCGAAGGTCAAGGAGGGCATCCGCGCGGCCGGCGGCACGCCGATGGAGCTGAACACGATCGCCATCTCGGACGGGATCACGATGGGCACCGCCGGGATGCGCGCGTCGCTCGTCTCGCGCGAGATCATCGCCGACTCGATCGCGCTGGTGGCCATCGCGCACGCCTTCGACGCGCTCGTGACGATCTCCGGCTGCGACAAGACGATCCCCGGCACGGTGATGGCGCTCGCGCGCCTGGACATCCCCGGGCTGATGCTCTACGGCGGCTCGATCAAGCCGGGCCACTTCAAGGGCGCCGAGGTGACGATCCAGCAGGTCTTCGAGGCCGTCGGCGAGTTCGCTTCGGGAAAGATCACCGAGGACGAGTTGCACGAACTGGAGGAGGCGGCCTCGCCGGGTGCCGGCGCCTGCGGCGGCCAGTTCACCGCGAACACGATGGCGATGGCCTTCGAGGCGCTCGGCATCTCGCCCGCGGGCACGTCGATGGTCCCCGCCGAGGACGGCCGCAAGCTGGAGGTCGCCAGGCAGTGCGGCGAACTGGCGATGGACGTCCTGGCGCGCGGGCAGCGCCCGAGCGACGTGATCACAAAGCCGGCGCTGGAAAACGCAATCGCCGCCGTGGCCACGAGCGGCGGCTCGACCAACGCCGTGCTGCACCTGCTGGCGGTCGCGCGCGAAATGGGCGTGCCGCTCGCGCTCGACGAGTTCGAGGGGATCTCCGAGCGCACGCCGCTTCTGTGCGACCTGCAGCCCGGCGGGCAGTACGTTGCGACCGAGCTGTACGAAGCCGGGGGAGTGCCGCTCGTGCTCGCGCGCCTGAACGAGGCGGGCATCCTCAACGCCGACGCGCCGACGGTCACCGGCCGAACCATCGGCGAAGAGGCTGCGCAGGCGCGCGAGACCGACGGCCAGCGCGTGGTGCGTGCGCTGGACGACCCGATCAAAGCGACGGGCGGCTTTGCGATCCTGCGCGGCAACGTCGCCCCGGACGGGTGCGTCGTCAAGCTCTCCGGTCATGAGCGGCGCAAACACTCCGGTCCGGCGCGCGTGTTCGACGGCGAGGAGGCGGCGATGGCGGCGGTGCTCGCGCACGAGATCAGCTCGGGTGACGTCGTGGTGATTCGCGGCGAGGGCCCTGCCGGAGGCCCGGGGATGCGCGAGATGCTCGCCGTGACCGCGGCGATCGTCGGCGAGGGGTTGGGCGAAGAGGTCGCGCTGATCACCGACGGGCGCTTCTCCGGCGCCACGCGCGGCTTCATGGTCGCCCACGTCGCGCCGGAGGCCGTCCGGGGGGGGCCGATCGCAGCGCTGCGCGACGGAGACGAGCTGACGATCGACGTCGACGCCGGCCGCCTGGAAGTGGCGCTGTCCGACCAGGAGATCGCCGAGCGCGCAGGCGCTTATGAGCAGCCGCCGCGCGCCGACGAGCACGTCGACGTCGCGATCCGCAAGTACGCGAAGCTCGTCGGCAGCGCCTCTGAGGGCGCCGTCGCGCTCTGACGCGCGTTCTCGGGCGAAGGGGGAGGCGTCGCGAGGGGAGCGGTGGCGTGGTCTGTGTGTCGGCCTGCGCCCGGCGTGCGCCATGGTATATGCGGCGTATAGACGATCGCTATCGCGGCACGTTTTTTGCGACCTGAAGCACGAACGGTGCCTACTCGGCGAGAAACCCGGCGAGCAGCGCGTTGAACTCATCCGGGCGCTCCAGCATCGCCACGTGGCCGGTGTCGGCGAAGACGACCTTGCGCGAGTTTGGAATCAGCTCGGCGAACACGTCGGCGTCGCGGACGTCGATCAGCCGGTCGCGATCGCCCCACACGATCAGCGTGGGGCAGGCGATCTCGCCGAGGCGCTCGCGGATCTCGTAGTCGAGCACGGCTTCCAGACCCTGTATGAACCCAGCCTTGCCCGCGCCGCGCAACTGCTCTGCGGCGAGCGGCGCGGAGAGCCGGCTGGGGTGGCGCGCGACGACGTTCAGCGTCGCCTCGCGCAGGCGCGCGCGCCGCGCGACGGTGTCTGACTTGGACGCCACCCATGCCCCCGAGGCCATCAGGATCCGCTCCAGTCGGCGCAGCGCGGGCACCGCGCGCCGGGAGCCGCGGGGTTGATGTGTGGAGATGCCGGCGGCGGAGACGAGCACCAGGCGCTCGACGCGCTGGGGGACAGCGATTGCCAGCTCCGCCGCGATGAAGCCGCCCATCGAGTTGCCGACGACGGCCGCGGCGTCGATCTCCAGCTGTCCAAGCAGGCGATCGAGCATGCGCGCGTAGCCGGCGATCGAGAGTTGTTCGCCCGGCATTGGCGAGTACCCGAAGCCCGGCAGATCGATTGCGATCACGCGATGATCACGCGCGAAAGCGGGCAGCTGCTCGAGCCAGTTCGGCCACGAGCCCGAGAGCCCGTGCACGAACACCAGCGGCTGAGCGGCGTCGGCGCGCTCGGGACCGATCGCGATCGTGTTGATCGGCGTCCCCTCCACGACGACCCAGCGCTGGTGCGCGCGCCAGTCGATGCCCTGCCACGCGGCGCGTGCCGGCCGGTCGCGTGCGACCTCGCGCGGCGCGTGGCCCTGGCGCTCGGTGCCGGGCTGCGAAAGGGCGCTCACACCCGGAATGTATCGCGGCAGCACCGCCTTCGCGACGAGCGTGCGGCGGCGCCGGGGCGAATGCCAAGCAGGGCGCACGGGCTGTTCCGGCGAAGTAGAACGTGGAGATGAGCGGCGATAAGGGTGAGAGCGGCCGGCCGGCCGGCGGTCGGTCGGGGTCCGGCGGCGATGCACGCCTGCAGGCGGCCTGGCGCGAGGCGATCGGCCTGTTGATGGACGACTTGGTGCGCCGCGACGCGGCCGAGCGCACGCGTCGCGCCTACGGCGTGGACCTGGAGCAGTTCGCGCAGTGGGCCGCGGCGCAGGGGCTTTCGCCCAGGCAGGTCGGTC
>JAXDGQ010000275.1:0-13435 GCA_034664965.1 Solirubrobacteraceae bacterium
ACGCGGTCAAGGCGGCCGTCGGCCTGCTCACGACGCTGCAGGGCGAGCTGGCCTTCGCCGGCGACGACCTCGAGGCTTCCCCGGATCTGCTCGAGCTGACGCCCGAGACCGCTCCCGCCGAGCTGACCCCCGAGACCGCTGCGGTCGAGCCGCTGGCCGAGACCGTCCCCGCCGAGCAGCGCCTCGAGCACCCGCCGGGGGATCCGCAGGGGCAGGAGCAGCCGGTCGAACGGCCGGGCGCGGAGCGCAAGGCGCAGGAGCCGGTCGAACGCCCGGACGCGGAGCTGGGGGCGCAGGAGCGCCACGCCGAGCCGGCCTGGCAGGAGCAACGCAGCGCCCAGGCTCCGCCGTGGCGAGACGCGGACGAGCCGCCCGAGCCGGCCGATCTGCGAGACCGAGATGAGCGCCTCGACGGGCCGGTCGTCGGAGCCGAGCTCGCGCAGGCCCCGTTCGCCGGCGCCGATCTGGCGCACCCCGCCGATCGCTCGGTGTCGGCCGAGCGAGCGGGCTCGCCGGGCCCCGCACCCAGGGCGGGCAAGCAGGTGCTGGTGGCGCACGGACCCAACGAGCGATGGATGCAGGCGGTGACACGCCTGCTCGAGCGGGCGGGGACGCACGAAGTCACGATCCTCAACGAGCGCTCCAAGGGGCGCGGCGCGTTGACCGAGCAGTTCGGCGAGCACGCGCCGGGTTCGCGCTACGCGATCGTGCTGCTCACGGCCGACGACATCGCGGCGCCGCGCGTGGAATCCGAGGACGAGCCCTACTTCTCGCCGCGGGCCCACCAGGCTGTCGTGTTCGAGATGGGCTTTCTCGTCGCAGCGCTCGCGCCGGGATGCGTGTGCGTGCTCTACGAGGAGGGCGTGCAGCCGCCGTGCGACCTCGACGGCATCGCCTACGTGCGCCTGGATCTTGCCGGCACGTGGCAGCCCAAGCTGCTGCTGCAGCTGCGCAAGGCGGGCTTCGACTACGACCTGAACAAGCTCGTCGCTGCCTGAAGCAACGACCGCCGCGACTGTCCTTCGCCTCGCACGAGGCCGCGCGCGCTTGACACGGCCGCCGCTTGACAGATAATGGAAGCGATGCGCCGCCGCAGCCCGATCAGGCCACGCTCGCACGAACACCGCGGGTGGCCCCCCGGCTGGGGCTGAGCCGCTTGCAGATCCACTTCTGCGGGGTGCGCGGCTCGCTTCCCGCAACCGGCCTCGACTACATCCGTTACGGCGGGCATACCTCATGCCTGGCGCTGGTGCCCGACGGCGCCAGCGCGCCGTCGCTGATCCTCGACGCCGGCACGGGTGTGCAGCTGGCCACCGGGCTGCTCGCCGGCGCGCCGTTCGACGGGACGATCCTGCTCAGCCATCTGCACTGGGACCACACGATGGGGCTGCCGTTCTTCTCCGGGGCCGATCGCACGGACTCGCGCGTGAGCGTGCTGCTGCCCGAACAGGAGAGCGGCATGGACGCGGCGACGGTGCTCGGCGGGCTGATGAAGCCGCCGTACTTCCCGGTCGGCCCGATGGAGCTGCGCGGGCGCTGGTCGTGCGATGCGATGGCGCTCGGCGCGCGCGAGATCGAGGGCTTTGAGGTCCTCGCGAGAGAGATCCCGCACAAGGGAGGACGGACCTTCGGATACCGCGTGAGCGATGGCCATTCGACGCTCGCCTACATGCCCGACCACAACCCGACGGCGCTCGGGCCGGGCGAGCACGGGTTCGGCGTCTACCACGCCGCGGCCCTGGAGCTGGCGCGCGACGTCGACGTCCTGGTGCACGATGCGCAGCTGCTGCCCCACGAGCTGGCCGCCGAGGGAGACTTCGGGCACGCCGTGGCCGACTACCCGGTCGGGCTCGCCGAGCGGGCCGGCGCGCGCTCGGTGGCGCTGTTCCACCACCGCCTGGACCGCACCGACGACGCGCTCGACGCGCTCGCCCAACGGCTGGACCGCGACGTTCCGGCGGTCAGCGTCGCCAGCGAGGGCGTGGTGGTTCACCTGTAGCGCGCCGCGGCGCTCGGCGTGCGCGCCCTCGCGGCGCGGAGCGCCCTGCGCCCGCACCGCCGCGGCCGGCGCTCATCCGACGACGTAGCGCTCGTCCACCAGGCGCTCGGTCTGCTTGGGCGGGCGCCTGTACTTGCGCCGCTGGCGCGCGGGAAGCTTGACCGGCTTGCCCTCCTCTAGGCGCTCGTAGGGGACCAGCGAGAGCAGATGGCTGATCAGGTTCAGGCGCGCCGTGCGCTTGTCGTCGCCCTCGACCACATACCAGGGGCTCTGCTCGGAGTCGGTACGCGCGAACATCCTGTCCTTGGCTTCGGCGTAGTCGACCCAGCGCGCGCGGGCCTGCACGTCGGTGGCGCTGAACTTCCACCGCTTGCGCGGGTCCGACAGCCGCTTCTCAAAGCGCCGCTCCTGCTCCTCGTCTGACACCGACAGCCAATACTTCACGAGCAGCATCCCGTCGTTCTGCAGCGTCTGCTCGAATTGCGGGCAGAAGCGCAGGAACTCCTCGTACTCGGCCTGCGTGCAGTAGCCCATCACGTGCTCGACGCCGGCGCGGTTGTACCAGCTGCGATCGAACAGCACGATCTCCCCCGCCGCCGGCAGGTGCGCGACGTAGCGCTGGAAGTACCACTGCGAGCGCTCGCGCTCGCCGGGAGTCGGCACCGCGGCGATGCGGCAGGTGCGGGGGTTCAGGTAGGAGGTGATGCGCTTGATCACCCCGCCCTTGCCCGCCGTGTCGCGGCCCTCGAACAGCACGACCAGGCGACGGCCGTTGGCGACGACCCATTCCTGCATGAAGACCAGCTCGGTCTGCAGGCGCAGCAGCTCCTTCTCGTACTGCTTGGCGGTGAGGTGTCGCGTGGCCGGCACAGGCGCATGATCTCAGCAGTCGCCGCGCGGGCGCCTTGACCCCTAGGCTTGCGCGATGAGCGCACCGGAGCACAAGGGCGGCGCGCGGCTGTCGTCGGGCGAGCTGTCGCCCGAGGGCCCCGAAGGGGTCGGGGGGCCGACGCTCGACGAGGAGCTTCTGCTGTGGCTCGGCGACGAGCCGCCGCAGGTGCGCGCCGCAGATGGCGAGCGCGTTCGCGAGATCGCCGCCGAGTTCGCGCGTGGCTTCGGCGCGCTCGCGCAGCTCGGCCCGGCGGTCAGCGTGTTCGGCTCGGCGCGCACGCCGCGCGAGCATCCCGACTACGCGCTCGTGCGCGAGGTGGCGGCTGGCCTCGGGCGCCGCGGCTACGCGATCATCACCGGCGGAGGGCCCGGGCTGATGGAGGCCGCCAATCGCGGGGCGCGCGAGGCCGGCGCGGCGTCGGTCGGCTGCAACATCGAGCTGCCGCGCGAGCAGGCGCTCAACGGCTACGTGGACATCGGCCTACGCTTCGGGCACTTCTTCGCGCGCAAGGTGATGTTCGTGCGCTACGCCAGCGCTTTCGTGATCGCGCCGGGCGGCTTCGGCACGCTGGATGAGCTGTTCGAGGCGCTCACGCTGATCCAGACGGGGACGATCCGCGACTTCCCGGTGATCCTGATCGGCGGCGAGTGGGACGGACTGCTGGTGTGGCTGCGCGAGCGCGCGCTCGCCGACGGGCGCATCGCCGGCGGCGACCTCGACCTCCTGCAGCTCGCCGGCGACCCCGAGGAGGTCTGTCAGATCGTGGATGCCGCGCGCGTGAAGCAGCGCGCCCAGGCCCAGCGGCAGCGCGGCTGACGACGGAGCGCTAGCCGACAGCCGCCGGCGGGCCTGCGCCGCGGCCTCGCTAGGTACTCGAGCGCTCGCTGAGCGCCGGCTCTGCGACGGCGGTGGTTTCTTCCACGTGCGCCGGCACGCCGGCCGCGGCATAGGCGTCAAGCGCGTCGAGCGTCTCGGCCTTCAACAGAGCCCGTGCGAGGCTCTCCAGCTGATCGCGATGGTCGGCGAGCAGCCGTGTTACCGCCTCTCGGGACCCCTCGACGAGCCTGTGGACCTCCTCGTCGATACGACGCTGCGTCTCCTCGGAGGTCTCGCTGACGCCGGGCAGCAGAGGGCCCTGGTCGTCGGCGGGCAGCACGGCGATCGGCCCGATCTCCTCGCTCATGCCCCACCGCCCGACCATCTGACGCGCGATCTGCGTGAGCTGCTGGATGTCTGACTCGGCGCCGGAGGTGATCGAAGCGAAGACGATCTCCTCGGCGACGCGACCGCCGAGCGCCACGCGGATCTTCGCCTCGAGCTCCTCGCGGGAATAGGACACGCGATCGGTGTCCGGCGTGGACAGGGTCACGCCGAGCGCCATGCCGCGCGGGATGATCGAGACCTTGCGCACGGGGTCCGCCCCGGGCGTGAGCATGCCGACGAGCGCGTGGCCGGACTCGTGATAGGCCGTTCGTTCACGGTCGGCGGGCGTGAGCAGGATGCCGCGGGGAGCGCCGAGCATGATCTTCTCCAGCGCGTCGGTCATGTCGGCCATCTCGACCTTGTCGTGCCCGCGACGCGCGGCGAGCAGCGCGGCCTCGTTGGCGAGGTTGGCGAGGTCGGCGCCGACCATGCCCGGGGTGCTGGCCGCGAGGGCGTCCAGACTGACGTCGTCGGCGAGCGGGATCGAGCGCGTGTGCACTTCGAGGATCTCCTTGCGCCCCTTGCGGTCGGGGGGCGGCACGGTGACCCTCCGGTCGAAGCGGCCGGGCCGCAACAGCGCCGGGTCGAGGACGTCGGGACGGTTCGTCGCGGCCAGCACGACGACGGCCTGCGAGCTGTCGAAGCCATCCATTTCGGTGAGGATCTGGTCGAGCGTCTGCTCGCGCTCGTCGTTTGCGCCGGTGACGGCCACCGAACCCTGGCGCGATCGCCCGATCGCGTCGAGCTCGTCGATGAAGATGATCGCCGGCTCGGCCTCCTTGGCCTTGGCGAACAGGTCGCGCACACGCGAGGCGCCGACGCCGACGATCGCCTCGATGAACTCCGAGGCGGAGATCGAGAAGAAGGCCGCGTGCGCCTCCCCGGCGACCGCCCGGGCGAGCAGCGTCTTGCCGGTGCCCGGCGCGCCCGACAGCAGCACGCCGTGGGGCATGCGCCCGCCGAGGCGCCCGTACTTCTCCGGAGCTCGCAGGAAGTCGACGATCTCCGCCAGCTCGGCCTTGGCCTCGTCGATGCCGGCGACGTCGGCGAAGGTCACGCGGATCTTCTCCGGATCGACGCGACGCGCCTGCGAGCGCCCGAAGTTCCCCAGCGCCCCCATCGCACCGCCGGCTTTGGCCGCGCGACGGGCCAGCAGCACGAACAGCCCGACGATCAGCAGCGTCGGCCCGAAGCCGAGCAGCAGCTCGGCGATCACCGATCTGCCTTCGCTCGCAGGCTTGGCGTTGACGGTGACGTTCTTTTCTTTCAGCAGCGCCGTGAGCTGGGCGCCGTTCCAGAAGGTCGGGACCTCGGTTGCGAACAGCGTCGTGGTGGGCGCGTTCTTGTCGTGCGCCGGGTAGTGCACCTTCTTCTTCAGCGTGCCCTGGACCGCGTCGCCTTTGGTCGTGATCGACTTGACCTGGCCGTTCTGCACCTGCGCCAGGAAGAACGGTTTGAACGGGACCGTGATCCGCGGCTGGCTGGAGGACGGCTGGAACAGCAGCAGCGACAGCCAGTTGATCGCGATCAGCACGAGCACGAACCACAGAAAGCCGGGCCGGCGATGTGCGGGAGGACCGCTCGGCGCCTGCTCGGGCATCCCCCGCCCGTCGGGTGCCGGCGCCACCCGCCATCCGCGCTTGTCGCGCGGCATCGGCGGGTGCGCATCGGCGCGCATGGAGCCCGGGGGGACGGAGTCGTCTGGCGGCGTGTCGGGCACTGCCTGCATCCTACGCGCGTCGGGCGGGCGGGCAGACGCCGGCGGGCGCTCGCTGCCGCGCCGCGCGCCGACCCGCCGCTGGCCTCACAGCGGCCAATGGCCTGCGAGCTGGGCCACCGCGCGCTCGGTCGGCGGCTGCCCTGCCGCGACCGACCGCGGCGGGCTGTCGTCGCGCAGCGCCAGCAGCGTCTCGCGCACGGACTGCGCCAGCGCCGTGGGTTCGTAGCCGCCCTCGAGGACTGCGCCCAGCGGGATGGCGCTCTGCTGCGCGAAAGCGCGCACGTGGCGCGCCAGCTCGCCGAAGGAGCTGCTCTGCAGCGCGCAGCCGGCGAGCGGATCGGCGAGATGCGCATCGAATCCCGCGGAGATCAGCACGATGTCGGGCGCGAAGACGCGCGCGACCGGCAGCACCACGTGCTCGACCAGCGACAGCCATTGCTCCTCGCCGGAGCCGCCGGGGACGGGGAGGTTGAGCGTGTAGCCCTCGCCCGCGCCAGACCCCGTGTCGCGCAGCGCGCCGGTGCCCGGATAGATGCCCTCCTGGTGAATGCTTGCGTAGAGCACGTCGGGGCGTGCGCGAAAGGCCTCGGCGGTGCCGTTTCCGTGGTGCACGTCCCAGTCCAGGATGAACACTCGCCGAGCGCCGAGCTCGGCGATCGCCAACGCGGCGGCGATGGCGGCGCTGTTGAACAGGCAGAAGCCCATCGCGCGGTCCGCTTCGGCGTGGTGCCCCGGGGGCCGGGCGGCGGAGAAGCCGAGCGGGGCCTCGGCCGCCAGCAGAGCCCTGACCATCTCGCAGGCGCCGCCGGCCGCGTGCAGGGCAGCGCGGTAGGACGCCTCGCCGACGACCGTGTCGAGGTCGACCGATCCGCCGCCGCCGGCCGCCAGTCGCTCGATGTGGGCAATCTGCTGCGGCTCGTGGATCAGCTCGATCGCGCTCCGCGGAGCCGCGGGCGCCTCGCGCCGCTGCCAGCCGAGCCAGTCCTCGCTGCCGAGCAGCCGCTCGATCGCCAGCAGCCGCTCCGGTGTGTCGGGGTGCCCGGGCATCAGCACACGGGGGTCGTGCTCGAGCGACGCGGGATGTGAGAAATAGAGCCCTGTTTGTTCGGCCACGGGTATGCGCTCCCGCCGGTCTGTTAGGGGAACGGTCTAGCAAACGCGGAAGCGATGACCGATTCGCGGACATCCTTCGCGTGCGCTGCCCCAACCGGTGACGATCACCCGCTTCGCATTCAGAGGCCAATCAGGCGGTTGGATGGGACGCCGGAGGGTTCGCCGCGGAGCTCCGGGATGGCTGTTCGTTTGCTTCAGGTCGATCCGGAGATGTGCGACCATTGCGGGTGCTGTGCCAAAGCTTGGAATGGGGCCGATACGACGTGAGCAGATCTGTCGAGCCGCGACGACGGTGATTGCTCGCGAGGGCTTTTCGGGGACGACGATGCGGGTCGTCGCCGAAGAGGCCGGGGTGAGCACGGGGATGCTCAACCACTACTTCGCCAACCGCCAGGATCTGCTGATGCACGCGCTGGAGTTCGTCTCCCAGCGCGCACACGGGCAGATGGTCGCGGCGATCGAGGGGCTCCCGCCGGGACGCGAGCGGCTGACCGCTCTGCTTGACAGCATGCTCGCCGACAGCGAGGACCAGGACGCCGGCGAGACGTGGCGCGTGTGGATCAACGCCTACGGCGAGGCGGTGCGCCTGCCCGAGCTGCGCCACACGATCGAGTCGCGGTTGAACCGCTGGTATCAGCTGCTCGACTACGCGCTGGAGGGCCTGGTGCCCGAGCAGGCGGAGGGGGAGATACCGCCGAGCTGGCGCCTGGACGCCATGCTGAACGGCCTGTCGATCCGCGCGCTGACCTCAGAGAGCGCGCTCACCGGCGAGCAGATCCGCGACGAGGCGATCCGCACGCTGCTGCGCGAGGTCCCGGCCGGCGCCTGATCGGCGCCGGCCCGGGTTCGCGGCGTCGCGCGCTAGGACTCGCTCGGCTGCGGGCGCGGGGGCAGCGACGGCTCGACGCGCAGCAGACGCGCGGGCAGCTTCGGCAGCCACCAGTTCCAGCGCCCGAACAGCGAGATCACCGCGGGCACGAGCAGGGCCCGGATGACCGTCGCGTCCAGCAGGATCCCCGCCGCCAGGCCTGTCGCCAGCACTTTGATTTCGGTCCCGGGTCCGGAGGCGAGCGAGACGAAGGCGAGGAACAGGATCAGCGCCGCGCTCGTCACCAGCCGTCCCGTGCGCCCGATACCGCGTACTACGGCGGTGTCGGTCGAGCCCGTGGCGTCGTACTCTTCCCGCATCCTGGCGAGGATGAACACCTCGTAGTCCATCGACAGGCCGAACAGGAACGCGAACACCATCAAGGGGATCCAGGCATTCACCGAGCCGGTCGCCGAGATGCCCCAGATCAGGTCCGAGCCGTGACCCTGCTGCCAGACGAGCTCGAGCACGCCCCACGCCGCCGCGACGCTGATGATGTTCAGCACGACCGCCTTCAGCGGCAGCAGCAGCGAGCGAAATGCGCGCGCCAGCAGGATGAAGGTAATGATCGCAATCAGCCCGATCATCAGCGGGAAATTGCCGTAGACGGCGTTGATGAAGTCGTCGTTCTGCGCTGACAGGCCGCCGAGGCGCACCTCCCCTCCGGCGTTGTGGGCGGCATCGCGCACCTGACCGAGCGTGTCGCGCCCGCTCGAGGAAGAGCCGTCGGAGATCGAGAAGGCGTCGACGACGGCCGCGCCGGCGTGGCGCCACTGAGGCGAGACGGGGGCGACGGCGCCGTGCACGCCCGGTACCGCCGCCATCGCCGCGGCGACCTTCTCCGGCGAGCTCGCGCCTTCGACAAGCGCCTCGTTGGGCAGCAGCGCGCCTGGACCGATGCCCGAGCGCTCGAGCGCGAGCAACCCCTGCCTGGCGTCGCCCTTCTTGGCGATCGTGTTGACGTTCGGGTTGCCAGGCTGCAGGTTGATGGCGGCGATCAGGAGCGCCGCGAGCACGGCAGACGCGCCGATCGCCGCGATCCAGCGGCGGCGCACGACGAACTCGGCCCATCTGGTCCATGAGCGGCTTGCTTTGTCGTCGCTGCGCAGGTGCGGCCAATCCAGCCTCGAGCCAATCTTGCTCAGCACGACCGGGAGCAGCGTCACCGCGACGATCACGCTGATCAGCGGGATCAGCAGGCCGCCGTAGCCGACCGAGCGAAGGAATGGCAGCGGCAGCGCGACGAGCGCCAGCAGCCCGATCGCGACGGTCGTGCCGCTGAAGACGACCGCCCGGCCAGCGGTCGCCATCGCTCGTTCGATCGCCGCGTCGCCCTCGAGGCCGTGCGCGCGCTCCTCGCGCCAGCGCACGACCACGATCAGCGCGTAGTCGATCGACACGCCCAGGCCGATCAGCGCGACCAGGAACTGCACGATCGGAGAGATTTCGGTGAATGTCGTCAGTCCCCAGACGACGAGGAAGGTGGTGAGAATCGAGACGATCGCCATGATGATCGGCACGATCGCCAGGAGCGAGGCGAACACGAAGGCGAGCACGAGCAGCGCACCCAAGCCGCCGAGCAGGGCCTCGAAGAGCACGCCGGTGCCTTCGTCGCCGCCATTCTGCGCCGTGAGCGCGTCAAAGCCGGTCAGGTGAACGGGCGCGCCGGCGACGGTCGTTGCTTTGAGCGCGGCGATCGCCTTTTTAGCTGCCTTGGGATTGTCTTCGAAGGCCTGCGTGCGGTCGGCCGGCGGGTAGGCGACGATGAACGTCGTGCGCCCGTCCTTGGAGACGAACGCGGAGCTGCGCGTACTCGCGTAGCCGGCGATGCGACTCCCCGGCAGCGTGCGCTGCAAGCGCGCTTCGATGCCGCGCAGCTGGGCGACCGCGGCGGGCGAGCTCGCCGAGCGCCCGGCTGCAAGCGTCACGACGGGCAACAGCGGCGCGCCGTTGCCGCCCGTCCCGTGGAAGTCGCGGGAGATCTGCTGGTTGGTGACAAAGCCCTCTTTGCCGGGAACCGAGTACTTCTGCTTGAGGGCTTTCGTGGCCGAGCCCGCCGAGGCCATGCCGATCAGCGTGAGGATCAGCCAGAAGGCGACGACGATGCGCTTGTGTGCGAGAACCCAGCGTGTCAGAGATGCCATGCGTCCATCCTTCGGTCGTTTGCGTCTGCCTCTATGACGGATGCCCGGGCCGGAACTCACCGGTGGGTCTGAAACTCTGCTGGGCGACGGGGGGGTAGTTGTAGCGGGGTTGCCCGTCCGGCGCGGCCACCTAGCCGGCGCGCTCGGCGGAGGCGAGCCCGCGCCGCGCCCACAGCGACATCATCGCGGCGCCTGCCGCGAGCAGCGCGAAGGCGAGCGCGAGTTTGACCGGCGAGCCGGCGATCAGCCCGCGCGCGGCCTCGAGCGCGATGGTGGCGGGGTTGTAGCGCGCGACCGCGTGGATCCAGCCCGTGAGCAGGCTCAGCGGGACGTAGACGGGCGCGAGGAACAGGACGACGAAGACCGGCATCTGGATCAGCGCGCCGGCCTGTTCGGTGCGCAGGAACATCGCCACCCCGCAGGCCCACAGCGCGGCGACGAGGTTCATAGCGATGCCCAGCCCGACCAGCCCGACCAGTTCGATGCCGCCGCCGAGGACATCCATCCCGGCGATCAGCGCAGCGACGGTGATCACGAGGGCGGTGATAAGCCAGCGCCCGAGCGCGCCGAGCGCGTAGCCGGCGATGATCCCGCTGCGCTGCGGAGCAGACACCAGCAACCTGCGCGCGAAGCCCGAATCGAAGTCGCGCGCGACCGCAAAGCCGGTGAACACGCCGCCGAAGGCCGCCGACTGCAGAAACACGAACGCGAACTGAAACGCCGTGTAGCCGGGCTTGTAGTGGAAGTTGGGCACGTCGGCGATGCGCGAGAGACCGCCCGCGAACGCGGCGAGGAAGAACAGCGGAAAGATCAGCGAGGGCAGCAGGACTGCCGGGTTGACAATCGTGTTGTGCACCGAGCGCCAGGCGACGCCCCGGGCGACGAAGTAGAAGCGCCTCACGTGCGCACCAGCCTGTTCTTCATCGCGACGCCGGCGAGTGACAGCGTGATCGCGCTCAGCGCCAGCGCGAAGCCGAAGCCGAGCGCGAGCGCCTGGCCGTCCCAGCCGGTGATGATCAGGCTGCGAATGCCCTCGATCAGGTAGGACACGGGGTTGTACGTGGCGACCTCGCGAAACCAGTCAGCCTTGATCAGGTTGCGCGGCAGGCTCGACGAGCTGAGAAAGACGGTGACGAACAGCAGCGGGAAGAAGCCCTGCACGGCTTCGCCGGTGCCGAAGCGCAGCGCGAGCAGCGCGCCTAGCCCGGCGAAGCCGAAGGCGATCAGAATCGACAACGCCAGCAGCACGAGCGCGCCGCCGAACCCGCTGGCGACGCCGACGCCGCTGGCGAGGCCGACGCCGAGATAGACGAGCGACTGCACGCAGGCGACGACGACCGCGCCGCCCAGCTGCCCGGCCAGCAGCGCCGAACCGCGCAGCGGCGTCAGCGCGAGCCGATCGAAGAAGCCCGACTCGATGTCGCGCGCGAGATCGGTGCCGGCGGTGATCGCGACGAACAGCGCGCCCTGGATGAAAGGCACGGCGAGCGCGAAGTCCCGGTAGCTGACGTCCGGAAAGCCGGGGATCCGGCGTGCGGCGCTGAGCGAGCTGCCGTTGATCGCGAAGAGGATCAGCGGGAAGACGAGCGGGAAGACCAGCAGCGCGCGCTGGCGAAACGTGCGAATCACCGAGCGTCGCGCGATCGCGCCGACCTGCTCGAGCAGGCTCGGCGCCGCCAGCGCAACGCTCGCCGGAGCGCCCGCGCCCGCCGCCGCCGGGGTCATTGCGCTACTGCTCATCCGCGGCCTCGCCTGCGCCCTCGAGCTTGCGCCCGGTCTTTGCGAGGAAGACGTCGTCGAGCGAGGGCTGGTGAAGCGCCAGCGAGGCGACCTTCAGGTTCGCCTTGTCGAGCGCGCGCACGATCTCCGCGAGCTGCGACTCGCCGCCCGGGAGCTGCACGGTGACCGCGCCGCGGCCGTTGCGCGCGAGGTTGCCGAAGCCAGCAAGCTCCCCGGCGAGCGCCTCGCCGGCGGCCGCGTCGGCGGGCACGACTTCGACGGTCGGGCTTCCGATCTCCTCCTTCAGCTTCGTCGGCGTGCCCTCGGCGACGATCTTGCCGTGGTCGATGATGCCCACCCGGTCGGCCAGCGCGTCCGCCTCCTCGAGGTACTGCGTCGTCAGGAACACGGTCATGCCCTCGTCGTGTGCGAGCCGCGCGACCTCCTCCCACAGGGCGCTGCGGCTCTGCAGATCGAGGCCGGTAGTGGGCTCGTCGAGGAACAGGATGCGCGGTTCGTGGACGAGTGCGAGCGCGAGATCCAGGCGGCGCTTCATGCCGCCGGAGTACCCGCCGACGCGCCGGTCGGCGGCTTCGGTCAGGCCGACGCGTTCGAGCAGCTCCGCCGAGCGGCGCGTGCGTTGCGCCCTGGGCATCCCCTGCAGCGTGGCCTGCAGCATCAGGTGCTCGCGGCCGGTGAGGATCGCGTCGAGCGCGGCCTCCTGCAGCGCAGCGCCGATCGACGCGCGGACCTGCGGACCCTGGCGCACGATGTCAAAGCCGCCGACGCTCGCGCGTCCGCTGGTCGGCGGCAGCAGGGTCGTGAGCATCAGCACGGTCGTCGACTTGCCCGCCCCGTTGGGTCCGAGGAACCCATAGATCTCGCCCGGGGAGACGGCGAGGTCGATGCCGTCGACGGCCCGCGGTCCCTTGCGGAAATCGCGCACGAGCTGCTCGACCTCGATTGCCGGCGGTGGACTGCTCATCGGTGGGCTAGCCTAGCGATGCGCTTGGGACGGACCCTCCGGCTCGCCACGGTCTCACCCGGATAGCGGACCGCGAGCGGGCCGCGCTAGAGCTCTCGCACGCCGTCGTCGGCGACGCGGCCGCCGAGCTCGATCACGCCGTCGTCGAGCGGCTGCGCCTCGATCAGGCAGTGCGGCCCCTGGTCGATCGTGATGGCGCGGGCGAGCGCGTCGCACAGGGCGACCGCGGCCGAGCCGGTGGCCGGATCCTCGGGTACGCCCAGGTCCGCCGCGAAGACACGCGCCCGGATGTGCCCCCGTGGCTCGTCGAGGTAGGCCCACACCTGCAGGAGGCCGCTGGCCGGCGCCGGGAAGGCGTCGACCTCGGCGGACGAGGCGAGCTGGTGGCGCTCGAAGCGCGGACACCACTCGGCGCGCGCGAGAACCCATGCGCGATCGCCCTGCACGCGCGCTCGCACATCACCCGCGCTGACGTGCAGCACCGGCTCGTCCAGCAGCCATGCGCTGCCGACCATCGGGTGCCCGGCGAACGGCAGCTCGGTCGCCGGCGTGAAGATCTGCACGTGCGTGTCCTCGTCGACGAACACCGTCTCTGAGTAGCCAAGCTCCCCGGCGATCGCCTGGCGGCGCTCGTGGGTGAGCTCCCCGGCGTCGCGCACGACGCCGAGCAGGTTGCCGGACTCGCCGGCCCGGTCGGTGAAGACGCGCAGCACGCGCACGGCGGTCATGCGCCCGATCCTAGGCGCCTGGGCCGCCACCGGGTGCGCCGACCGCGCGAGCGACCCTGATCTC
>JAXDGQ010000276.1:0-3901 GCA_034664965.1 Solirubrobacteraceae bacterium
CGCGTCGATCGCTTCCTTGGTCGAGCGCGCGCGGTCGGTATCTTCGATGCGCAGCAGGAACTTCCCGCCGTGGTGGCGGGCGTAGAGCCAGTTGAACAGCGCCGTGCGCGCGCCGCCGATGTGCAGCGCCCCGGTGGGCGATGGTGCGAAGCGAACCCTCATAATCGCCGCATGCTAATCGGCGCACACGTATCGCCCGCGGGCGGCCTGCCCAAGGCGATCGAGCGCGGCGTGGAGCGCGGCTGCCAGGCGATCCAGATCTTCAACCAGTCGCCGCGGCAGTGGAAACCGACGGCCTATCGCGAGGACGACGTCGCAGCGTTTGCCGAGGCGATGGCCGACAGCCCGATTCAAGCCGTGCTGATCCACGCGGTCTACCTGGTCAACTGCGCCTCCGACGACAAGGAGATCCGCGCGAAATCGCTTGCCTCGCTGACGCACTCACTGCGCGTCGGACAGGCGATCGGCGCCAGCGGCGTCGTCCTGCATCCCGGCTCGGCCAAGCAGGGAGACGTGGGAGAGGCGATCGCGCGGGCGGGTGAGGTGATCGCTCAGGCACTCGCCGACAGCGAGGGTTGCGAGCTTCACCTCGAGAACACCGCCGGCACCGGCGGGACGCTCGGGCGCTCCTTCGACGAGCTCGCGCAACTGCTCGACGCGGCCGGCGCAGACAAGCGCCTGGGCGTGTGCCTGGACTCCTGCCACCTGCTCGCCTCCGGCTACGACATACGCACCCCCGATGGGATGTCGTCGGTGCTGCGCCAGTGCTCGCGCAAGCTCGGTCGCGGCACGGTGCGCTCGCTGCACCTCAACGACTCGCAGACCCCGCTCGGCTCAAACCGCGACCGCCACGCCAATGTCGGCGCCGGCGAGCTCGGCCGAGAGGGCTGCGGCGCCTTCCTTTCGGCTCCCTCCCTGCAGAGACTGCCGTGCATCCTCGAGACCCCCGGCGAGAAGCGCGAGGGCCCCGGGCGCAAGGAAATCGCGCTGGCGATGCGCCTGCGCGACAGGGCCATCGCCGCGCGACGCTAGGCGGTCGGCGCCCAGGCGGTCGGCGACCGCTCAGGCCGTTGCGGCTGAGGGCAGCGGTGCCAGAGCGTGTTCCAGCTCGGCCCGCAAGGTGGGCGTGTGCTGCACGCGAAAGGCTTCGCCCAGCCGCAGGCGGCGCGTGCCCGCGCTCGTGTCGATGTCGAGCACGACCTCGGCCGAGCCCGGGAAGTCCTCGATCGCGTGCTTGAGGTCTTCGATCAGGGCCGGCCCCAGCGCACTGGCGTGCACCCGCAGGTGGACGGTCTCAGACAGCGCGGTGGCGGTCTTGCCGCGACGCTGCGCGGTCGCGTCGGACTTGGCGCGCGCTTGGTCGATCTCCTCCTGGGAGGGAGAGAAGCGTTCCACGCTCTGCACGATCAGGCACGTCTTGCCGGCTTCCTTGTGGTCGACGCGGCCCTTGACGAGCACGACCTCGTCGACGCCCAGCGCCGACTCGTATTCGGCCAGCGCCTTGCCGAAGACGAGCATCTCGACGCTGCCCGCGAGGTCGTCCAGCGTCGCGAACATCATCGGGTCGCCGTTGCGCGTGCGGATGCGCTTGGCCTCGACGATGATCCCGCCGACCGTCACCCAATCCTTGTCGCGGCGGTCTGCCAGCGCGGCCAGCGGACAGTCGGCCTTCGCGCGCAGCGCCTCGCGCAGCGGCTTCAGCGGATGCGCAGAGATGAACAGCCCGATGGCCTCCTTCTCCACCGCAAGCAGCTCGGCCTGCTCGAACTCCTCAGAGGAGATCGGCTGCTGCACGGGGCGCGCGAGCCCGCCGCCCGCGACGCCCGCGGACTCGGGCGCCGGTGCGGCGCCCGGCTCGGCGAGGTCGAAGATCGACCCCTGGCCGATGAGCGCATCCTGCTGGGTCTTCTGGCCGGACGCCTGGGCCTGCTCGAGCACCGCCAGCATGCCCTTGCGGCTGGCGCCGGTCGAGCCGAGCGCGCCGCACTTGATCAGCGCCTCGATCGCCTTCTTGTTCACCGTGCGGTTGTCCACGCGCTCGCAGAAGTCCCACAGCGAGGTGAACTCCCCGCCCTCCTCGCGCGCCCGCTTGATCGCCTCGACGGCCTGATAGCCGACGCCCTTGACCGCGTCCAGGCCGAAGCGGATGTTGCCCTGCACAACCGTGAACTCGTGGTCTGAGAGGTTGACGTCGGGTGGCAGGATCTCGATCCCCATGTCCTCGCAGCGAGCGACGAAGAAGGGGACCTTGTCCTTCGTCGACATCACCGAGGAGATCAGCGCAGCCATGTACTCGGCGGGGAAGTTCGCCTTCAGCCAGGCGGTGCGATACGCGATCAGCGCGTAGCACGCGGCGTGGCTCTTGTTGAAGGAGTAGTCGGCCGACTTCTCGTTGGTCTGCCAAAGCAGATCGATCACATCCGGGGCGGTGCCCGAGGCGCGGCAGCCCTCGACGAACTCCGGCTTCAGGGCCGCCATCGCTTCGCGGTTCTTCTTGCCGATGGCCTTGCGCAGATCGTCGGCCTTGGCCCCCGAGAAGCCGGCGAGCTCCTTGGAGATCTGCATCGCCTGCTCCTGGTAGAGGATGACCCCCTTGGAGGATTCGAGGATCGCACGCAGTCGCTCGTCGGGATAGGAGATCGCCTGCGGGCTGCGCTTGCCCTTGGCGTACACCGGAATCTGGTCCATCGCTCCGGGGCGGTACAGGGCGACGAGGGCGACGAGGTCGTTGAACTCGTCCGGGCGCACCTTCTTCAGCGCCTCGCGCATGCCCTCGGACTCGAACTGGAACACTCCCGTGGAGTCGCCGCAGGCGAGCATCTCATACGTGCGCTGGTCGTCGAGCGGGAGCGTCGTCATGTCCGGGCGACCGACGGCTGTGCCGTCGGTGCCCTCCGCGGAGCGCTCGATGATGTCCAGCGCGTCCTCGATCACATCGAGGTTGCGCAGCCCGAGGAAGTCCATCTTCAAGATGCCAATCGCCTCGATCGGCTTCATCGAGAACTGCGTCACCGTGCGGAACACCTTGTTCCCGTTCTCGTCGGTGCCCGCATCGGCGAGCTGCAGCGGCACGATGTCCGTCAATGGGCGATCGGCGATCACGACCGCGGCGGCGTGGATCGAGGAGTTGCGCACGATGCCCTCCAGACCCTGCGCGACGTCGACGATCTGCTTGGCATTTGCGTCCTCTTCGCATGCCTTGCGCAGCGGCTGCCCGGCCTTCAGGCACTCTGCGAAGGACGGCGAGCGGCCCATGATCGGGTCGGGGATGAGCTTGGCCAGCCGGTCGCCCATGCCGTAGTCGAATCCGAGCACGCGCGCCGCGTCGCGCGTCGCAGCGCGCGGGAACATCTTGCCGAAGGTGACGATCTGAGCCACCGACTCGCGCCCGTACTTCTCGGTCACGTAGCGCATCACACGCTCGCGCCCGCGCACGGAGAAGTCGATGTCGATGTCCGGCATCGACACGCGCTCGGGGTTCAGGAAGCGCTCGAACAGCAGGCCGTAGCGCAACGGGTCGACATCGGTGATCGCCAGGCAGTAGGCGACGATCGATCCGGCCGCCGAGCCACGTCCCGGCCCGACGGCGATCCCGTTCTCCTTGGCGTACTTGACGAAGTCCCAGACAATCAGGAAGTACGCGTTGAAGCCCATCCGGTCGATCACCGCCAGCTCCATCTCCATCCGCTGAAGGGCCTCGGCGGGCGCCGGGTCGCCGTAGCGCAGGCGCATGCCCTCCTGCACGCGTGCGCGCAGGTACTCTCGCTCGCTGCTCTCGTCGGGTGTCTGAAAGCTGGGGATCAGCTGCTTGCCCAGCTCCAGCTCGACCGTGCAGCGCTCGGCGATCTCGAGCGTGCTGGCAATCGCCTCTGGCCACTCCGCAAAGGCGGCGACCATTTCG
>JAXDGQ010000277.1:0-4464 GCA_034664965.1 Solirubrobacteraceae bacterium
CCAAGCGCACGGCGTTGCCGCCGAGGATGTCAATCGCCGGATAGAGATTCACCGGGCGGTGTCGGCGCCGGCGTGACTGGGCGCGAGCGCCTCGACGCAGATGCGCGCGAAGTTCGCCAGCAGGCGCAGGCCCGCCGCGGAGGACTTCTCGGCGTGGAACTGCACGCCGTAGAACGAGCCCTTCTGAACCGCTGTGACGAACGGCGCACCGTAGGAGGCCGTGCCGAGCACGTCCTGCTCGCGCGCCGGCACAGCCGCGAAGGAGTGCACGTGGTAGAAGGCGCAGCGCAGTGGAAGGTCGGCGATCAGCGGCGAGTCGCGTTTGGCGAAGACCACCTCGTTCCAGCCGATGTGCGGGAGCTTCAAGGCGCCCGCCCGCAGGGCGCGCACCTCGCCGGCGACGATCCCCAGGCCGTCGGCTCCGCCGAGCTCTGAGGAGTGCTCGAAGGCGAGCTGCAAGCCGAGACAGATGCCGAGCACCGGCGTCCCCGCGGCGACGCGCTCGCGCAGCAGCTCGTCCAAGCCGAGCTCACGCAGGCGCTCCATCGCACGCGGGAACGCGCCGACGCCGGGGACGACGAGCCCCGCAGCGCCGCGCAGACGCTCGGGGTCGCCGCTCACGGTCACCCGTGCGCCGACGTGCGCTAGTGCCTTCTCGACCGAGCGGCGGTTGCCCATGCCGTAGTCGAGCACGGCGACCTCCACCGGCTCGTCGATCAGCGCGCTCATGGCCTGACGGCCTCGTCGGCGCCTTCGGCGCTCATGCGGTCAGCGTTCCCTTCGTGCTCGGCACACCGCTCTCGTCCGGGTCGATCGCCGCGGCCTGGCGCAACGCGCGCGCGAACGCCTTGAAGGCGGCCTCGATCATGTGGTGGGCGTTGCTCCCGGCTTCCACGCGCAGGTGCAGCGTGAGCTTGGCCGCGTTGGCCAGCGCGCGAAAGAACTCCTCGGTCAGCTCGTGGTCGAAACCGCCCGTCGAGCCCGGCGGAAGCTCGGCCTCGAAGGCCGTGAATGGGCGTCCGGAGATGTCGATCGCACAGCTCGCGCGCGCCTCGTCCATCGGCACCGTCGCCGATCCGTAGCGCGCGATGCCGCTGCGATCGCCCAGCGCCTGGTCGATCGCCCGGCCGAGCACGATCGCCGTGTCCTCGGCGGTGTGGTGCGCGCCGGTCTGCAGATCGCCGCTGACCTTCACCTCCAGATCGATGCGTCCGTGGCGCGCGAGCAGGTCGAGCATGTGGTCGAGGAATCCGACGCCCGTCTCGCGCGTGCCCGCGCCGGAGCCTCCCAGGGCCAGCGAAAGGCGCACGTCCGTCTCGCCCGTGCGGCGCTCGATCGTGGCGGTTCTCCTTGCTGTCGTCGCGGACATCGCCTAATTGTCGCCCATGCGCGCCTCCATCGACCGCGCGTGCCACTCAAAGCCCTCCGCGCGCGCGATCGGCGCGCCCGCGCTCGCGAGCTTGCCGGCGCCGGCGGCGTCGATCCTCACCTCGCCCATGCACCGGCGAAAGTGCCGCGGCGACAGCATCGAGGAAAAGCGCGCGGCACCGCCTGTGGGAAGGATGTGGTTGGAGCCCGCCACGTAGTCGCCGAAGGCCGTCGCGCTGGCCGCGCCCACGAACACGCAGCCGGCCGACTGCACCCGCGGCGCCAGCGCCTCGGCATCGGCGCCGATCAGCTGCAGGTGCTCGGGAGCGAAGGCGTTTGCCAGCTCGACGGCGCCGCGCGCATCGAACGCATCGACGAGCGCCAACGTCCCATCGCCGGCGGGAAGCTCGGCGTCGAGGGCCTCCAGCTGCGCGGCGAGGGCATCGTTTACTCCCGGGCCCGACGAGACTGCGGCGACGAGGCTGCCCTCGCCGTGCTCGGCCTGCGCGAGCATGTCGAGCGCCGCCAGGCGAATCTCGCGCTCGCCCACCTCGCCGCCGAGCACGACCAGCAAGTCGCTCGGGCCGGCGAAGCCGTCGATGCCGACCGTCGCCGAGAGCTGGCGCTTGGCCTCCTGCACGTACAGGTTGCCCGGACCCACGACCACGTCCACGCGGGCTACCGCGTCGGTGCCGTAGGCGAGCGCCGCGATCGCCTGTGCACCGCCCATGCGATAGACGCGCTCCACGCCGCAAAGCCGGCAGGCGCCGAGGATCGCCGCGTCGATCTCGCCGTCGGCGCGAGGCGGAGCGCAGACGACCACGTCGAGCACGCCGGCGGCGCGCGCCGTCACCACGCCCATCGCCACAGTGCTCGGATACGGCGCACGACCGCCTGGGACGTAGATCGCGGCCGAGCCCACCGGGATCTCGCGCAGGACGACGCGCTGGCCCTGGGGCAGGTCGACGGCCGTGTCGTCGCCGACGCCCGCTGTGGCGACCTGCGCGACGTTGGCGATCGTCACCTGCAGCCCGGCGACGACATCGAGCGCGAGCCCCTTGATCGCCTCGTCCAGCTCCTGCGCCGCGACCACGAGCGGGCGCTGGCCGATCTCCGATCGGTCGGCGCCGCCGGTGTCCAAGCGCCGCGTGTAGTCCAGGACCGCGGCGTCGCCCTCCGCGCGGACGCGCTCGACGATCTCGCGCACGGCCTGCTCCACCGAGCCCGGCCCGGGCACGAGCGAGCGCAGGTGGGCCGCCACACCCCGAGCGCCGCCGAGCCCTTCCAACTGCGAGATGCCGATGCGCTGCAGGCGCATCTCAGGACGCGCTCGCGGCGAAAAGCCGGCGCAGCTGCTGCAGCAGCGCGTCGATCTGCGCCGCCTTGAGCTTGTGCGCGACCGGGTTGGCGATCAGCCGCGCGGTGCACACGACGATCTCCTCGCGCACGACGAGGTTGTTCTCGCGCAACGTCGTGCCGGTGGCCGTGAGATCGACGATCGCGTCGACCATGCCGGTCAGCGGCGCGAGCTCGACCGAGCCCTTGACCTCGACGATCTCGCCCTGGCGGCCGGTCTCCTCCAAATGACGCGCTGCGATCCGCGGATACTTCGTGGCGACGCGCATGACGCCGAGGCGCCGCAGCGACTCGACGGCGGGATCCGGGCCGGCCTTGCTCGCCATCACCATCGTGCAGCGCCCGAAGCCGAGGTCCATCAGCTCGTACACGTCGCGGCCGTGCTCGGCCGGCGCGTGCCCCAGCTGCTCCAGCAGGACGTCCTTGCCGGTCACGCCCAGGTCCGCCGCGCCGGCCTGCACATACGTGGGCACGTCGGAGGGCCGCATCGTGATCACGCCGATGTCCTCGAACAGCAGCTTGCGGTCGTTCGCGCGCAGCTCATCCGTGTCGAGGCCGAGGGCCGCGAGCAGGTCGACTGTACCGTCGAACAGGGCGCCGCGGGGCACGGCGATTTTCAGTCCGTGCGTGGGGCTCACGGCAGCGCCCCGCGCGCGCCGTCCGCGGAGCCCGCCAGCAGCAGCCCGGTGCCACGTTCCTCCCCGGCGAGCGCCTGGTGCAGCTGGTCGACGTCGAGCGCGAAGCCGACGGCTGGCAGCTGGCGCCCAAAGCGCCCCAGCAGCTCGTCATAGCGCCCGCCGCCGCCGATCGGCGCGCCAAGCGCCGGGTCATAGACCTCGAAGACCGCGCCCGTGTAATAGCCGATGTTGCGGATCAGCCCGAGGTCGAAGATCACGCGCCCGGCGACGTCGGGCTCCAGCAGCTCGTACACCCGGCGCATTCCCGTGACGGCCTCCACGGCCGGCTCGGGCGCATCGGTCAGCAGCTCCGCGCCGCCGCGCCGCTGCGGTACTTCCAGCAGCAGCTCGGCAGCCTCGCCGTCGAGGCCGGCGTCGTGCAGGCACTGGCCGAGCTCGACGAAGTCGCGACGCACGAGCGCTTGCAGCAGGCCGTGGCGCACCGGCTCACGCACTTGCAGGCTGGCCATCAGCGCCGGGAACAACGAGGCGTCTCCCATACCCACGCGGTAGTCCTTCAAGCCGACGGCGTCTAGCGAGCGGCAGAGCACCGTGAGCGCCTCCGCCGTCCCCTCCGGCGCGGGCGAGCCGATCAGCTCGATGCCCGCCTGCAGCAGCTCGCGCAGCTGCCCGCGCTGGGGGCGCACACCGCGATAGCAGTGCGCGAAGTAGCAGAAGCGCAGCGGCGGATCGCTGGAGGCATAGCGCGTGGCGACGACGCGCGCGATCGGCACGGTCATGTCCGAGCGCAGCGCCAGCACGGCGCCGGTCTCGTCGAACACGCGGTAGGCGGGTTGGGCTTCGGCCATGTCGGCGCGCGCGAGCACGGACTCGTACTCGAGCGCCGGGGTGTAGATCTCGCCAAAGCCGTCGCGATCGAAGGCCGCGCGCAGCGTGTCGGTGATCGCGCGCACCTCCCCCGTCTCCTGGGGAAGCACATCGCGCGTGCCGCTGGGAATGGGATGGATCATTGCCGCCCCGAGGTTACGCGGTTGCCTGGGACGTTACGCGTGCACGGGCTAGGTCGCGACACGCTCGATGCGTGCGCCGAGCTCGCGGAGGC
>JAXDGQ010000278.1:0-6732 GCA_034664965.1 Solirubrobacteraceae bacterium
AGCGCTCGCAGACCCGCCGTCTCGTCGCCCGCCTGCGCGGCCGCGAGGCGTGAGTACCCAGACGACGGCCGGCACCTACGAGGAGGCCCGCGAAGCCCACCGCTGGGAGGTTCCCGAGCGCTACAACATCGCCGCTGACGTATGCGACAAGCACGATCGCGACAAGCTCGCGATGGTGCACGAGCGCTTCGACGGCGAGCGCCGCGAGGTCACCTGGGGCGAGCTCCAGGACCTCTCGAATCAGGCCGCAAACCTGCTGGCTGCCCAAGGCGTCACTCGCGGCGACCGCGTCGCGGTCGTCCTGCCGCCCACCCCCGAGACGGCCGCGATCTTCTTCGGCACGTGGAAGCTCGGCGCCCTGCTGCTGTCGATGAGCGTGCTGTACGGCGACGACGGGGTCCGCCACCGCCTGACGGACTCAGGCGCGGCTGTGCTCGTCACCGACAGGGCCAACGCGCCGCGCTTCGCCGACATGCATGATCACATCCTCGTGCTCGACGATGGCCTGCTCGAGGGTCACCCGACCGAGCACCCGACTGTCGACACCGCCGCCGACGATCCCGCCCAGCTGTACTACACGTCCGGGACGACGGGCCTGGCCAAGGGCATCGTGCACGCCCACCGCTACCTGATCGCGCACGTCGAGTTCGACTACTGCCATGACGTGCAGGACGGCGAGCGCTTCCACGGCATGGGCGAGTGGGCGTGGGCGGCCGGGATCGCGCCGCTGCTCGGTCCATGGACGCGTGGGGCGGTGCAATGCGTCTACGCGCGCGAGGGCGGCTTCGACCCACACGAGCAGCTCGACTTCCTCTCGCGTCATCAGGTCACCAACGTCTTCACCACCCCGACGGCGATGCGCTCGATGATGTCGATCTCCGATGCCGGCGCGCGCTACCCGCAGCGGTTTCGCATCGTATGCAGCGCAGGGGAGCCGTTGAACCCCGAGGCGATCCGCTGGTTCCGCGCCCAGTACGGCGTTACCGTCCTCGATTACTACGGGATGACGGAGTCCTACCCGATGGTCGCGAACTACCCCTTCATGGAGGTCCGCGAAGGCTCCATGGGAAAGCCCTGCCCCGGTTGGGAGATGGCAGTTCTCGACGAGGAGAGCCGTCCGGTCGGCGCCGGCGAGCGCGGGGAGCTGTGCCTGAAGGCGCGCTCCAACCCGCATTACCCGCTCGGCTACTGGAATCGACCGGAGGAGTCGCAGCGCGTGTTCGGCGGCGAGTGGTTCCACACCGGCGACTCCGTCACCTGCGACGCAGAGGGCTACGTCTGGTATGAGGGGCGCGCCGACGACCTCATCATCGCCGCGGGATACCGCGTCGGGCCGTTCGAGGTCGAGTCCGCGTGCCTGGAACACGCGGCGGTCGCAGAGGCCGCTGTGGTCGCATCGCCCGACGAGCGCCGAGGGCACGTCGTCAAGGCCTTCATCGTCCTCGCCGAGGGGCACGACGGCTCCGACGAGCTGGCCAAGGACATCCAGTCTCACGTACGCGCCCGTCTCAGCGCCTACGCCTACCCCCGGATCATCGAGTTCACAGACTCCCTGCCCAAGACGCTCACGGGCAAGATCCGCCGCATCGAGCTGCGCCAGTCCGAGGAGCGCGCACGCGCTTGATGCGCCGGGATTGCCGGCTGCCCGTCGTTGCCCCTTCCAGGGCTGCCCTGTAGGGTCGACCGATCGGACCCCGCCCACCGCTAGCCGCGCTGATCGCCGTTATCTCGTGCGCCGCCACCTTCGGCGGCTCGGCTGCAGCGGCCGCCGCCGCGCGCCCGGTGCGGATCGCCGTAGAGGGGCCGATGACCGGGGCCGAAGCGTCCACTGGACTGGACATGCTTCGCGGCGCTCGGCTCGCGACGGCGCAGCTCAATGCCCGCGGCGGTGTCCTGGGGCGGCGCGTGGAGCTCGTAGCGGGCGACGACCGGGCCGACCCGGCGACGGGCGCGAAGGTCGCTCGGCGATTGGTCCGCAGCGGCGTCAGCGCAGTGATCGGCCCGTTCAACTCGGCCGTCGGATTGCAGGCCCTGCCGATCTACCGCGCGGCCGGCCTGCCGATCCTGCGCCTGACCTCGGCCACCGCGACCGAGGGCTTTGGCGTCACCACTCAGCCGATGGTCACGCAGATCGCTCCCGTGGAGCAGGCAGAGCTGACCAGCGTCCTGCACGCGCGCAGCGTCGCCGTGCTCTACGACCCGTCCACCTACACGGCCGCAATCGCCTCCCAGTTGGCGGCGGCGCTGAGAAGCGGCGGCGTGAGCGTCCCGATCGACGCCGTGCTCGACCCGCTGGCCGGCGAAGCGCAGACCGCTCAGGTCCTGCAGGCCACGGCCGCCGCACGGCCGGACGTCACATACCTGGCCATGTACGGGCCGCAGGCCGGCGCGGTCGCCGCGGGCATGGCTGGCGCGCCCCACTCCTACGGGCGCTGCTTTGTCGACCTCGCGGCGCAGGGACCGAGCTTCGTGACCGCCGCCGGTGCGGCGGCGGGCGGCTGCCTGAGCAGCGGCGTCCCCAGCGACGATCAGCTGCCCGGCGGCAAGTCCTACACCCGTGCCTACCGCCGGCGCTTTCACAGCAGTCCGGGCACCTGGGGTGCGTTCACCTACGACTCCCTGGACATGCTCGCCGCGGCGGTGAGGCGCAGCCGCCGCTGGACGGGGCCCAAGCTCCGCAACGCGCTGGCGCACACGCGCGGCTTTCGCGGCGTCACCGGTGAGACGACGGTGCAACCGGCAAGCGGCAACCGCGCCGATCCGCCCGTGGTCATCCTCGACATCAATCCGGCCGGGCGCTACGTCGTCAACGCCGCGTGGGCCAGCTTCGCGGGCTACCTCTAGCGCCCCTCGGCAGGAGAACGCGGTTCTCCGCCGCTCGATCAGCTTGCGCAATGAACGCCGATCGCCGCGAGCAGCGTCACTTGCACGCGATCCGGCGCGGAGGTAGTGTCCGCGAACGAGGGGAGGCAGCGATGGCCGTCACGGCCACGGCATTGAGCGAGTCCTACTATCCGGCGGACCAGCGCGAGCCGGTACTCGACACGACGGTTGGGGGAATCCTGCGCGAGACCGCTCGAGCGGTGCCCGATCAGACCGCGCTGATCGGCGGACACCCCGATCCAGACCTACGCCGGCGCTGGACCTACGGCGAACTGCTCGAGGATGCCGAGCGTTGCGCGGGCGCGCTCCTCGGGCGCTTCGAGCCCGGCGAGCGCGTGGCGGTGTGGGCGCCCAGCCTCCCGGAGTGGGAGGTCCTGGAGTTCGGCGCGGCGCTGGCCGGGCTGATCCTGGTGACGGTCAACCCGGCGTACAAACCCGGCGAGCTCGAGTACGTCTTGAAGCAGTCCGGCTCGGTCGGGATCTTCCTGCTGCCCACGTTTCGCAGCAACCCGATGGAGCAGTCGCTCGAGGCCGTCAGAGGCGCGCTTCCCGAGCTGCGCGAGGCGATCGCGTTCACCGACTTCGACGCATTTCTGGCGTCCGGCGCCCCCACCCAGCAGCTCCCCGACGTCCACCCGGACGACCCCGTCCAGATCCAGTACACCTCGGGCACGACCGGCTTTCCGAAGGGCGCGCTGCTGCACCACAGGGGGCTGACGAACAACGCCCGGTTGACACTCGGCGAGTTCGGACTCGCGCCGGGCGACGCCTACGTGAACCCCTTCCCGTTGTTCCACACCGCCGGCTGCGGCCTGGGCGCGCTGGGCTGCGTCTCGCACCAGCTCGCGCACGTTCCCGTCCTCGCGTTCGAGCCCGGCCTGATGCTCGATCTGATCGAGGCCGAGCAGGCTGCGGCGCTCGCCGGCGTTCCCACCGTTCTGATCGCGCTGACCGAGGACCCCGGCTTCGACACCCGCGACCTCTCGTCGGTGCGCGCCGCGCTCTCGGGCGGCGCGCTGGTCGCGCCCGACCTGGTCAAGCGCATCGAGGATCGGCTCGGCGTGCGTTTCTCGATCATCTACGGCCAGACCGAGAGCTCGCCGGTGATCACGCAGGGTCGCCTCGATGACAGCTTCGAGGACCGCGCCACCACGATCGGCCGTCCGCTCCCGCAGACCGACGTACGGATAATCGACCCCGAGACAGGCGAGACGGTCCCCTGCGGCGTCGTCGGTGAGCTGTGCGCACGGGGCTATCTCGTGATGCACGGCTATTACGAGATGCCCGACGCGACCTCGGCGGCGATCGACGATGACGGATGGCTGCACACCGGCGACCTGGCGTCGATGGACGATCGCGGCTACTGTCGCGTCGAGGGGCGGTTGAAGGACATGATCATCCGCGGCGGCGAGAACATCTTTCCGCGCGAGATCGAGCAGCGGCTGTTCACCCACGCAGCTGTCAGCGACGCCGCGGTGGTGGGGATTCCCGACGAGAAGTGGGGCGAGCAGGTGTGCGCATTCGTCCGGGCGTCGCCGGGTGCGACACCGCGGACAGACGAGCTGGACGCCTACGTGCGCGCGGAGCTCGCGGCATACAAGGCGCCGCGAATCTGGGTCTTCGTCGATGAGTTCCCCATGACGGCGTCGGGCAAGGTGCAGAAGTTCGTCCTGCGCGAACGCTTCGTGGCCGGCGACCTGCGCGAGGTCCGGTGATCCTCTAGCGGCGCGGTTGCGATCGCGCGGTGCCAGGGTGGGACTCGCGACCCGCATGCGCCGGACGCCCGCGGAGGTCTGACAACCTGTCGGGATGCGATTTCGCCGAGATGGCTCGCGCCGAGACGTGGCGCGCCGCCACATCGCTCCGACCCTCGGGGTGCGAGACATGGCGATCGACCTCGGCACGGCGAACACGCTGGTGTACGTCGAGGGCCAGGGAATCGTGGTCTCGGAGCCTTCGGTTGTGGCAACCGACTCGCGCACCGGCGAGGTACACGCGGTTGGAGCGGACGCCGAGCGGATGATCGGTCGTACCCCCGCAACCATCTCCGCCAGCCGGCCGCTTCGCCACGGCGTGATCGCGGACTTCGACGTCACCGAGCAGATGCTGCGCTATTTCATCCGCAAGGTGCTCGACCGCCATCGTGCGCACCCGCGTCTGATCGTGTGCGCGCCGTCGGGGATCACCGAGGTCGAGAAACGTGCGGTCGAGGAGGCATCGCTCGCGGCGGGAGCGCGCCGGGTCCACCTGATCGAGGAGCCGATCGCGGCCGCGATCGGCGCCGGCCTGCAGATAGCCGAACCGATTGGACGCATGGTGGTCGACATCGGCGGCGGGACCAGCGAGGTCGCGGTCATCTCGCTCGGTGGAATCGTGCTGTCGCGCTCGCTTCGCGTCGGCGGCTACGAGCTCGATGAGGCGATCACGCGGTACCTGCGCCTCGAGCATCAGTTGGCGATCGGGTCGCAGACCGCCGAGGCGATCAAGATCGCCATCGGTTCGGCCGTGGCGTCGGACACCGAAGAGGTCAGCGAGGTTCGCGGGCGCCACCTGATCACGGGCCTGCCAACGGAGATCCTGCTTCGCAGCGGCGAGGTGCGAGCAGCCATCGAGGCCCCGCTGGGCGAAATCGTCCAGGCGATCAAGGACACGCTGGAGCAGACGCCGCCCGAGCTGACCGGCGACATCGCGCGCGACGGAATCCTGCTGGCCGGCGGCGGCACCCTGCTGCGCGGCTTCTCGACGCTGCTCGCGGCGGAGACCGGGCTGCCCGTCGTGGCCGCCAGCTCGCCGCTGACCTGTGTCGTCACCGGCTCCGGGGAAGCCCTCGATCATTTTGATCAGCTCAGCCCATCGCGCCGAAAGCGCCCCTCGGTGCGCGGGCGCTAGCAAGTCGAATCGGACCAGCTCGGCAGCCGGCTCGGCGGCTACCCCGCCACGACGCGCTTTGCGCGTTGGCTCTCGGGCGAGATCCGCACGACGTCCCACGCCAGGTGCGAGCGCTCGAGCAGCCCGATCAGCCATGCGCCCGGGTCGAGCTGCCCGTGACCCAACCCGTGCCGTGCCGAGGTGGGAAAGGCATGGTGATTGTTGTGCCACGCCTCGCCGAACGTGATCGGCGCGAGCCACGCGAGGTTCCGGGACTCGTCGCCGGTGCCGAACGGCGAGCGGCCGAAGAAGTGGCACAGCGAATTGATGCTGAAGGTGGCGTGATGCAGAAGGAAGATCCGAACCGCACCGCCCCACAGCAGGCCCGTGAGGCCGCCCATCACCGTGCCGGTGAGCGCCATACCGAGACCAAATGGAAGCGCCAAACCGGCGAGGGCCCAGAGCGGGAACGTGCGGCTGATGATTCGCAGGTCGCGGTCGGCGAGGAGATCGCGCGCGTAGCGGCCCGGGTTGGCCATGTCCTTGCCCCGGAACATCCAGCCCACGTGCGCATGGACGAGGCCGCGCAGCGCTCCGCGCAAACCCGGTGCCTGCTCGGCGTTGGGGCTGTGTGGGTCCCCGGGCTGGTCGGAGAAGTCGTGATGGCGGCGGTGCGTGGCGACCCACTCGATCACCGAGCCCTCGACGGCCATTGCGCCGAGAATGGCGAACAGCGCACGCAGCGTGCGCCGGGTCTTGAAGCTGCGATGCGTGAACAGACGGTGGTAGCCGACGGTGATGCCGGCGCCGGTCAACGAGTAGGCGATCGCCAAGACGAGCAGATCCTGCCAGTGCAGGCTGCCACCCCACGCCAGCCAGCCGGCCGACGCGATCGCCGCTATCGGCAATGCGATGACCGCCGCCCGCACGATCCGCTCGCGCGTCTCGTGCTCGATCGCGACCGTCTCGGCAATCGGGATC
>JAXDGQ010000279.1:0-4949 GCA_034664965.1 Solirubrobacteraceae bacterium
TGGAGTAGTCGAGCACGCGGCACACCGGTGGGCGCGCCTCGGGGGCGACCTCCACGAGGTCGAGGTCGCGCTCCTGGGCGAAGGCGAGCGCGTCGGGTGTCTTCAGCACGCCGACCTGGTTGCCCTCGTCGTCGATCAGGCGAACCTCGGGAACGCGTATGCGCTCGTTGATCCTCGTCGTGTCCCGCTCGGGCGGGCGCCGGTCAAACCTGCGGGGAACCGGCACTAGCTATCGGAGTGAACGCGAGTCAAGCGGCTGCTAGGCGTCGCGCTCTGATGTTTTGCGGGGCTTCAACGCGGGGGAGTATAGCTGTCCCTGCAGGTGCTGTGAGAACTCGTTCACGGTCGAGGAGCCCGCGTCTGCGCCGTGGTGCTCGCGCACCGATACCGCGCCCTCGCTCTGCTCGCGCTCGCCGACGATGAGCATGTACGGCACCTTGCGCAGCTCCGCCTCGCGGATCTTTCGCCCGACGGACTCGTTGCGATCGTCGAGCTCCACCCGCACGCCATCGGCGCGAAGCTGTTCGCGCACGCCCGCCGCGTAGTCGTTGAAGCGGTCCGAGACCGGCAGCACGACCGCCTGTACCGGCGCCAGCCACAACGGCAGCTCGCCACCGTAATGCTCGAGCATGATGCCGATGAAGCGCTCGAAGGAGCCCAGCAGCGCGCGGTGGATCATCACCGGCCGGTGCTCGGCGTTGTCGGCGCCGGTGTAGAGCAGGTCAAAGCGCTCGGGCATCGAGTAGTCGAGCTGGACCGTGCCGAGCTGCCAGGAGCGCCCGAGCGAATCGGTCATGTGCAGGTCGATCTTCGGCCCGTAGAAGGCGCCGTCGCCGGGGTTCAGCTCGTAGGCCAGTTCCTCGGACTGCAGCGCGCCGGCCAGCGCGGCCTCGGCGCGGTCCCACATCTCGTCGCTGCCGATGCGCTGCTCGGGGCGCGTCGAGAGCTCCAGGCGCGGCTCCAGGCCGAACAGCCGGTACAGGTCAAAGCCGAAGCGCAGGCACTGCACGACCTCTGACTCGACCTGCTCGTCGGTGCAGAAGATGTGCGCATCGTCCTGGGTGATGTGGCGTACGCGCAGCAGACCGTGCAGCACGCCGCTGGCCTCGTGGCGGTGCACCAGGCCCGCCTCTGAGTAGCGCACCGGCAGGTCGCGGTAGGAGTGGCGCTCGTCGTTGTAGATCTGGATGTGCGCCGGGCAGTTCATCGGCTTCAGGCCCATCGGGCGGTCCTCGACGTCGGTGAAGTACATGTTGTCCTTGTACTTGTCCCAGTGCCCGGACTGCTTCCACAGCTCGACGTCGTAGAGGATCGGCGTTTTCACCTCGCGATAGCCGCGAGCGAGGTTCTCCGTGCGCCATAGCTCGGTGAGCGCGTTCCAGATCGCCATCCCGGCGGGCTTCCAGAAGGGACTACCGGGCGACAGCTCGGAGAACATGAACAGCCCGAGCTCGCGCCCCAGCTTGCGGTGGTCGCGCGCCTTGGCCTGCTCGATGCGCTCCAGGTGCTGCTGCAGTTCGGCCGCCGAGAAGAAGGCCGTGCCGTAGATGCGCGTGAGCATCGTGCGGGCTGAGTCACCGCGCCAGTAGGCGCCCGCGACCGACTGCAGCTTGAACGCGCCGATCGACTTGGTGCTCGGCGCGTGCGGCCCGCGGCAGAGGTCGGTGAACGCGCCGTTTGTATACAGCGAGACGCTCTGCAGCGGACGGTCGGCGGGCGCGTTCTTCACCAGGTCGTCGATCAGCTCCACCTTGTAGTCCTGCGCCTCGGCGGCGAAGCGCTCGCGAGCCTCGGCGGGCGCGACCTCGCGCCGGTGAAATGGCTCGGCGGCCTTGGCGTGCTCGCGCATGCGCGCTTCGATCTGTGGGAAGTCGGCCTCGGAGATGGTCACCCCGGCGGGAAACTCGAAGTCGTAGTAGAAGCCGTCGGCGATCGGCGGCCCGATCGAGATCTTCACGCCGCCGTACAGCTCGAGTACGGCCTCGGCGAGCACATGCGCGGCGTCGTGGCGGATCAGCGCCAGCGCCTTCTCGCCGTCCTTCTTGGTGACGATCGCAAGCGAGGCACCGTCCGGCAGCGGGCGCGACAGATCGCGCAGCTCGGGTCCTTCGCCGGCCTCGGGATGGCTGACCTCGACGGCCAGCGCCGCGCGCGCGAGCCCCGGGCCGATCGCCGCGGCCGCGTCGGCGCCGGTCGCGCCGTCGGCCAGCTCCAGCGCGTTGCCGTCGGGGAGTGTCACGGTGAGCGTCATTCAGCGGTGCAGGCTATCCGCCCCGCGCCGCGCTGCATCGCCGACGCCCGCTGCCTGCTCGCTGCGCGACGCGCAGAAGGCCAATCGAAAACACCGATGCAGACAATCGGCTGCATGTGCGACCATCGGTGCATGACCGACCGCGCGCAGGCTTCGATCACGATCGCCCTCTCACCGACGCAGGTGGACTCGGTGGTGCGCGCCGCCTCGCATGGCCGAGCGCCGAGCGTCGCCGCACTGGTCGCCAGCTCGCTCGCGCGACCGCGCAGCAGCGGCAACGGCAGGCTCTCGCCGCGGCCGAGCGCGGGTCAGCCAGACGAGGGCGCCGACCCCGTCTCCGGCGACGCCGACGATCCGCGCCTGTCGCGCTCGCTGCTGCGCGGCTTCGCGCTGCTGGCCGGCTTCGCCCCCGACGGCGGCGAGCGCGGGATCGTCGAGCTCGCCAACGACCTCGAGATGAGCCCCAGCACGGCCCACCGCTACGCGCTCACGCTCGTCGAACTCGGCCTGCTGGAGCGCTGCCCGAAAACGCGCAAGTACCGCCTTCCTGCCCTCTAGCGCGATGCCACGCGCCCTCCGATCGGTCAGGCGGCGGCGCGGGCCAGCAGTCGATTGCGTCCCGGCAGCGCCGTCAGGAAGGCGGCGACGACGACTTCGTCGAACTGCGAGCCGGCGCAGCGCGAGAGCTCCCGGCAGGCCTCCTCGTGGCTGCGCGCTCGGCGGTGCGCGCGATCGCTGACCATCGCCGTGTAGGCGTCCGAGACGGCGAGGATGCGCGCCTCCAGCGGAATCTGCTCCGCGCGCAGCCCGCGCGGATAGCCCTTGCCGTCGGGGCGCTCGCGGTGGCACAGGATCCACTCGCGGATGTCCTCGAGGCTGACGTCGCCGAGGAGCGCAGCACCCAGTTCCGGGTGGCGGCGCACCTGCGCCCACTCGAGCTCATCCAGCGGCCCGCTCTTGGCGATGATCGCCGACGGGATCTGATCGCGGCACTGACCGCACACCAGCGCGGCGAAGCGCACCCTGGCGATCCGCTGCTCGTCGAGGCCGAGCTCGCTCGCCGTCAGCTCGGCCAGATGGCCGGTCAGGCGGCGCGGGCGCGGGCGATAGTCGACGTGGCCAATGCGTTCGCACTCCGCGCCGCAGGAGTCGCACACGAGCGCCAGCTGCAGCTGAGCGGTCGCCGCGAGATAGCGCGCCCCGCCGCTTCGCAGTGCCGAGTGGTCGCAGGCCATGGCCTTCCATCGGCCATCTCGGCGCGCAGGCGCAAAAACCACATGTTTGCTGGACTAATTCGCCTCAGGCCGGCGCGCGCAGCAGCTCGGGCCCCTCGGCGTCTGGGTCGGCCTTGTTGACGGCCGGGTTGGCCGGCGATGCGGACAGGCGCGACTCGCCAAGGGCCCCGCACAGGGCGAGCGCTTCCTCGGAGTCGAGGCGGTCGTCGAGCCAGGCCTGCTGCGCTGCGCGGTCGGCGAGGATCACCGGCATGCGGTCGTGGATGGCCGCGGCCACGCGGTTGGGCGCGGAATCACAAGTCAACAGAGCGACGCTTTGCAGCCACTCGCCATCGACCTTCGCCGGCGTCCACAGCGCGGCGAAGGCGAACGGGACGCCCTCGTCGACGCGGAACAGAAACGGCTGTCGCGGCGCGTCGCGGCGCTCGGGTTTGAGCCACTCGTAGTAGCCGTCGGCTACCTGCAGCGCGCGCCGCGAGCCCTTTCCTATCAGCGCCCGGTAGGCCGGCCTGCTGGTGACCGTCTCGAGCTTTGCGTTGATCATCTTGTACGCGCCCTTGAGATCGTCCGCCCACGGGGGAATCAGCCCCCAGCGCAACAGGCGCGCCTCGGGCTCGCCCTGGGGAGCGACGATCGCGAGCACCTCTTCGGTCGGCGCGATGTTGTAGCGGTGGGTACCGGTCTCGCCCGGAAACGGGACCTTGAAGCGTTCGTTGAGTTCCTGAACGCCGGCCGTGTTGGTGTAGCGCCCGCACATGACCCCGAGGATATGCGCGCGGCGCGCCCAGGCAGCGATCGGGACGCCCCGGTCGGAGAGGCGATACCGGCAGGAGGGCCCCGCCGACGGCGGGGCCCTCCTCGCGCTTCGGTGATCGCGTGTCCGCTGTGCCCTAGCGGGCTTTCACTTCGAACAGCGGCTGGTAGCCGGTCCATTCTTCTTCGGGGGCCCCATTGACGTATGCGATGTCGGGTGCCGGGAAGGCGCCGATCGTGGGCGGCGTGCCGCCTGGGTTTTTAAAGCCGTCCTGGAGGCCCACGTTGAGCGAGTCGTATGTGCAGCCCTGCGGTTCGGTGCTGCAGGGCTGCGCGCCCTGCGGCGTGGCGCCGTAGTCACTCGTGTTGTAGGAGATCGTCACGATCGCCTTCGAGGGCAGGTTGGCGATTTTCAGCTGAAGCGCCAGCCTGACGGCCTTGCCGTTGAAGCATTCGCCCATGTGGTACCAGGCGCCGGCGCTTTCACCGGTGCATTTGGGGCTCGCGGACGGCCGGTAGGCGATTTTGAACACCTTCGAGCCGCCGCCCAACAGCGCGCCGACCGAGTTGCCCGGGCCTACTGCGTTGACGGCGAACGTGATCGGCCATTCGAATTTTGCGCCCATCGCCGTCGCGCAGTTTTTTGCGTTCCAGCTGCCGCTCTGACACGCCCAGCTGCTCATGACGACGTTGACCGTGGGGTTGTTGCG
>JAXDGQ010000280.1:0-5488 GCA_034664965.1 Solirubrobacteraceae bacterium
GCGGGGGCGACGTCGCGGTTGAAGACCGACGGGATGATGTAGTCCTCGCGCAGCTCGGCGTCGTCGACGATCTGGGCGATCGCGCGGGCCGCGGCCATCTTCATCTCCTCGGTGATCGTCGGCGCGCGCACGTCGAGCGCGCCGCGGAACACGCCGGGGAAGCACAGCACGTTGTTGATCTGGTTGGGGTAGTCAGAGCGTCCGGTCGCGACGATCCGCACGTACTCCTCGGCCTCCTCCGGGGTGACCTCCGGATTCGGATTGGCCATCGCGAAGACCATCGCGTCCTTGTTCATCCGCGCCAGGGCCTGCGCCGGCATCACGCGCGCGCCGGAAAGCCCGATCAGCAGGTCCTCGCCGTCGATCACCTCGGCGGGCGTGCCGGCGCGGCAGTCCGGATTGGTCGACTCGGCGAACCAGCGCTTGACGTCGTTCATCGAGCCGTCCAGGTAGTCCTCGCGCTGGACGTGTATGGCGCCGCGCGAGTCCGCGCCCACGATTTTGCGCACGCCGCCGGCCAGCAGGATCTTCGTCACGGCGATCCCGGCCGCGCCGAGTCCGATGATCAGCACGTTGAGGTCCTCCATCCGCTTGCCGGTCAGCTTCACGGCGTTGAGCAGCGCCGCCATCACGACCACCGCCGTGCCGTGCTGGTCGTCGTGGAACACCGGGATGTCCAGCTCCTGCTTGAGGCGATCCTCGACCTCGAAGCAGCGGGGCGCCGAGATGTCCTCCAGGTTGATACCGCCGAAGGCGGGCGCGATGAGCTTGACCGTCTGCACGATCTCCTCCGGATCGGTCGTGTCCAGGCAGATCGGAAACGCGTCGACCTCGGCGAACTCCTTGAACAGGCAGCACTTGCCCTCCATCACGGGCATCGCCGCGAGCGGGCCGATGTCGCCCAGACCGAGCACCGCCGTCCCGTCGGAGACGACCGCCACCGTGTTGCGCTTGATCGTGTACTGAAAGGCCCTGTCTGGATCGTCGGCGATTGCCAGGCTGACGCGCGCCACGCCGGGGGTGTAGGCCATCGACAGATCGTCGCGCGTCTTCAGCGGGTGCTTGTTGTGCTGCTCGATCTTGCCGCCGACGTGCAGCAGGAACGTCCGGTCGGTCGTGTCGATCACCTCGACGCCCTTGACCGCTTCGATCGCCGCGATGATCCGCTCCCAGTGCTCCTTGCCGGAGGCGTCGACGACGACGTCGCGCAGGCTGTGGTTGCCGTCGACCTCGACCAGGTCCACCGCGCCGACCATCCCGCCGGCGGCGGCGATCGCGCTGGACAGTTGCCCCAGGGTCCCGTGCGCGTCGTCGATCCTGACGCGGATGGTGAGTCTGAACTGCGCGCTCGGCGTGGCGCTCACGAATCTTCTCCTCGGATGTTGGGGGCAGGCATGTTAGGCCCCAGCCGAGTCTTGCCGCGTGATGGTGCGCGCGCTCGCGGCGGTCCTGCCCTCGCCACGGCGTCGCTCGCGGCCTCGTAGAGTGACCGGTCAATGGCCGGCACGAGCACACGCGCGAAGACGTCCGCGGGCGCTCCGGTGGATACCGAGCGTCGCCTGTTCCTGATCGACGGGCCCAGCCTCGTCTACCGCGCCTTCTTCGCGCTGCCCGAGTCGATCGCCACCTCCACGGGGGTACCGACCAACGCGATCTTCGGCTTCGCTTCGATGCTCGTGAAGATCGTCACCGAGTACGGCGTGTGCCCGACCGTCGTCGCCTGGGACGCGGGCAGCTCCGGGCGCACCGAGGTCTACTCCGAGTACAAGGCCCAGCGTCGCTCGCGCCCGGACCTGCTCAAGCAGCAGTGGCCGGCGATGGAACCGCTGGTCGAGGCCTTCGGCTACTCGAACGTGAAAATCGACGGCTACGAGGCCGACGACGTGATTGCCTCGCTCGCCGAGCACGCCCTGCGCGCCGACCCGCCGGTGCCGGTGATGATCGTCACCGGCGATCGCGACGCCTTCCAGCTGATCGACGGCGACGGCCTCGTCAAGGTCATGGCGACCTCTCGCGGGATCACCGAGACCAAGATCTACGACCGCCAGGCGGTGATCGACCGCTACGGCATCGCGCCCGAGCTGATCCCCGACTTCTACGGCCTCAAGGGCGACACCTCCGACAACATCCCCGGCGTCCCCGGGATCGGCGACAAGACCGCCAGCGAGCTGATCCAGACCTACGGCGCGCTCGAGGACGTGCTCGCGCACGTCGACGAGATCAAAGGCGCCAAGCGCAAACAGAACCTGCTCGAGCACGCCGAGGACGCGCGCGTGTCAAAGCGGCTGGCGACCGTGCAGCGCGACGTCGCCGTCGACTTCGACATCGCCGCGGAGTCCGTGCGCGAGCCAGACCGCTCGCGCGTGCGCGAGGTCTTTCGCGAGTACGAGCTGCGCGATCCCCTGCGGCGCCTGGAGGAGGCCCTGGGCGACCCCGAGGTCGCGGCGCCCGCACCCGCCGCCGAGGTGAAGCTGAGCGGGCGCGTGCGCTCGGGCACGCCCGCCGACATCGCTCGCCTCGGCGCGGGCGATTCGGAGGTCGCGCTCGTCGTGCGCGCCGTCGAGACGCCCGAGGGCGCGCTGTTCGCCGACGGCGCTCCGTGGCGCTTCGCTGCGGCGGTCGCCGCCGGGGGGCAGGGGGCGGGCGGCGGCCTCGACGTGCTCATCGGTGACTGCCAGGGGCCCGAGCAGGTCGTCGCCGCTTGCGCGCAGCGGCCCGTCGTCGCGCACGACGCCAAGTCGCTCGGCCTGGTGGCGCCCGGGCTCGCCCACGACACCCTGCTCGGCGCCTACCTGCTCGAGCCCGCCCGTCGCGGCTACCCGTTCGCGGAGCTCTGCGAAGAGCGCGGGCTGGCCAGCGACCTGGAGGATCCGCTCGCGGCCGACTCGACCGCGCTCGTCGCGCTGGCCGCCTGGCAGCGCGAGCAGATCGTCGAGCGCGGCCTTGACGGTGTGATGGGAGACATCGAGCTGCCGCTCGTCGCGGTGCTGCGCGACATGGAGCTGCTCGGAGTGCGCCTGAACCTCGATCGCCTCGCCGAGATCAGCGAGCGCGTGCGCGAGGAGCTGGCCGGTCTGGAAGCGGAGATCTTCGCGCTCGCCGAGGAGGAGTTCACGATCGGCTCGCCCCAGCAGCTCGGACAGATCCTGTTCGAGAAGCTCGGGCTGTCGCGCAAGCGCCGTGGCAAGACCGGCTACTCCACCGACGCGCGCGTGCTCCAGGCGATCCGCGCCGAGCACGAGATCGTGCCGAGGATCGAGCGCTGGCGCGAGCTGTCGACGCTGGCCAAGACGTACCTCGACGTGCTGCCCGAGGAGGTCGACGAGCGCTCGCGCATACACACGACCTTCCTGCAGGCGGGCGCACAGACGGGCCGGCTCGCCAGCACCAACCCGAATATGCAAAACGTGCCGATCCGCACCTCGCTGGGCCGCGAGATCCGCGGCTGCTTCGAGGCCGAGGAGGGCAGCGTGCTGATCTCCGCGGACTACTCGCAGATCGAGCTGCGGGTGCTCGCGCACGCCGCCGACGAGCCGGTGCTCAAGGAGATCTTCACGCGCGGCGAAGACGTCCACGCGGCGACCGCATCGCAGGTCTTCGCCGTCGACACGGCCGACATCGACCCGGGCATGCGCTCGAAGGCGAAGATGATCAACTACGGGATCGTCTACGGCCTCTCGGATTTCGGGCTCGCCGATCGCCTGAACATCCCGCGCGAGGAGGCCAAGGAGTTCATCGACGCCTACCTGCAGCGCTTCCCGCGCGTGGCCGCCTTCATCGCCGAGACGATCGAGCAGGCCAAGCAGCAGACCTACGTCACAACGCTGTGGGGCCGGCGGCGCCAGATCCCCGAGCTCCAGGCGCGCAACTACCAGGTGCGCATGCTCGGCGAGCGTCTCGCCGTGAACACCGTCATCCAGGGCACCGCCGCCGACATCATCAAGCTGGCGATGGTGCGCACGCACGCCGCCCTGGCCGCGTCGGGACTGCAGACCCGCCTGCTGCTGACGATCCACGACGAGCTGCTGTTCGAAGGGCCGCCATCCGAGCAGCAGGCCGCACGCGAGCTGATCGAGCGAGAGATGTGCGCGGTCTGGGATCGCGACCCGCCGCTCGCCGTCGACGCGGGCGTGGGGCGCAACTGGCTGGAGGCCAAGTGAGCCGCGCGGTAGCGGTGTCGATCGGTGTCGGCGCCGGCTGCCTGGTGGGGATGCAGGCGCCGATCAACTCCCGCTTGGGCAAGAGCGTCGGCACTCCCGAGGCCGCGACCTTCTCCTTCCTCGTCGGAACCGTCGCACTCGTGCTGATCCTGCTCATCGCTCGCGGCGGCGTCGGCGGCCTCGGACAGATCGGTCGAGCGCCGTGGTGGGCGCTCGTCGGCGGCCTGCTCGGCGCCGTCTACGTGAGCGTCGCGCTGGTCGCCGTGCGCACGCTCGGCGCGAGCGGGCTGACGGCCGTCGTGATCGGCGGCCAGCTGGCGATCTCCGTCGTGATCGACCGCTTCGGCCTGCTCGGCGTCGCCAAGCAGGCCGTCGGCGCGCAGCGCATCCTCGGCCTGGCGCTGCTCGCGGTCGGCGTCGCGCTCGTCGTGCGCAAGTAGCGCTCGGGCGCGCTCAGCGCAGCGCGCTCTGAAAGCCCTCGCGCCAGCTCGCGTGGCGCGGAGACCAGCCGAGCTCCCGCCTGGCGCGCGCGTTGGACGCTCCCTGCGCGCGCGTCATCGTCATCACGGCGTACTCTCCGGCGAGCGCCCGCGCCAGCCAGGCCGGGACACGGCGCGGGGGCTTGGCGCCGAGCGCACTCGCCAGCTCGGGGATCCACTCACGGACCAGGGCGGGCTCGTCGTCGACAACGTTGTAAACGTCCGAGGAGCCGCTCGTGAGCGCCGCGAGGGTCGCCCGCGCGGCGTCCTGCACGTGGATGAACGACCACACGCCCCTGCCGCCGCCGACGATCGGCAACCGTCGCCGGGCCACTTCCTGGCCGAGCGAGCCGCCTGCGGAGATCGACGTGCCGGGGCCGTAGAAGTAGCCGTAGCGCAGCACCACGCCTCCCTCCGCGCCGCGCACCGCGCGCTCGAGCTCGGCGATCGCCGCTGCCGAGCGCTTGAAGTGCGCCGGCGGATCGGCTATCAGCGGGTCGTCCTCGACGTGAACCGCTCCCGGCGGTCCGGGGTCGTAGGCGAATGCGATGCTCTGCGCGATCACGCGCGAGGCGCCGGCCTGCTGGGCGGCCGCGACGAGATTGCGCGTTCCCTCCGTGCGCAGGCGGTCGGTGAGCGCGAAGTCACGCATGATCTTGCGTGGGTCCAGACGCGGCGGGATCGCCGTCAGCTGATGCACGATCGCCTGCGGCCGGGCGGCGACGACGGCGCTCGTCACGGCGCCCGCGTCGAGCGCGTCGGCGACGACCGCCTCGGCGCCCGCACCGCGCAGCGTTGCGGCCCTCTCGGGCGAGCGGGTCATCCCGGTGACCTCGTGCCCGTCGGCGA
>JAXDGQ010000281.1:0-5244 GCA_034664965.1 Solirubrobacteraceae bacterium
GACCCTGCGCGGGGGCGCCCACGCCGTCGTCCGGCTTGACGGCGCCCGGCGCCGCCTCGGCCGCCGCCGCGGCACCCGCGGCCGTCGCCGCAGCCACGCCTGCACCGGCCACCGGTGCGCCTGCAGCCGCGGGCCTCGCCGTGGCGGGGACGGAGGGCTGGCCCGAAGCGGGCTGTGCGGGCGCCGGCTGGCCCGCGACGGTCTGGGCGGGGACCGGCTGGCCCGCGCCGGTCTGGGCGGACGCCGGCTGGCCCGCGCCGGTCTGTGCGGACGCCGGCTGGCCCGCGGCCTGACCCGGAGCGGCAGGTGTGGGCGCCGGCTTACCGGGCGCCTGCACGGCCCCCGCGGCGGTGGCCGCGGAAGCGGCGGCGCTCACGGCCGTGGGCGGACCCGCAGCGGCCGCCGGGCGCGCGTTGATCGGCACGGCGCGCGGGACCGGCCGCACCGACGGGACGGGCTGGGCGCCGGCGCTGGGCTGCTGCAGGCGCGCGGCCGCCTCGGCGCTGACGCGCTGCTCGACCTCGGCCGCGCGCTCGGGGGCGCGGCCGGCCCACTCGCGCAGGCGCCGCAGCTCGCGCGCCTGGGAAAAGACGAGCAGCGAGAGGATCGCGATGCCCAGCAGCGCCGCGAACGCAGCGATCGCGCCGACCTGGGTGAAGGTGCTCGAGAGCGAGAGCGCGAGCGGCGTGGCCATCATGAATCCGGAGAGTGTATGAGGGCCGCAGGCGCCGCGTGCCCATCGCCGCCGGGGTCCACCGAGGCCGTCGGGCGGCGCGCGGCCCTGCCCGATCGCGACTCCACGTGCAATGCCGACAGCTCGGTCACCTTGGCGGCCAGTCCCGCGGCGTCGCCCTCGAGCACCAGCAGGCCGATCTCGGCGAACATCGCCTCGACCGCCTCCGCGCCGAGCGGTTCGCGGTCGGCGAGCAGGATCTTCTCGGCGCTCGTCGGCCGCGCGCGCTCGTAGCTGTTGAACAGCTCCTCGTGCAGCTTCTCCCCCGGACGCCGCCCGACGACCTCGATCTCGATGTCGCGCTCGGGGTCCAGGCCCGACAGCTCGATCATCGCGCGGGCCAGGTCGAGGATCCGCACCGGCTCGCCCATGTCGAGCACGAACACCTCCGCGCAAGGCGCCTGGGCGGCCGCCGGGACAGCGGCGCCGTCGTGCGGCGCGGCGGCCGGCGGCCGGGTGCCGTTGCCGGCGGTGTCGTGGCGCTCGACGGCGAGCGAGCCGCTGCGGATGATCAGCTGCACTGCCTCGGGGATCGTCATGAAATACCGCGTCATCCGCTCGTCGGTGACCGTCACCGGACCGCCGCGCTCGATCTGGCGCCGGAAGATCGGCACCACGCTGCCCGAGGAGCCGAGCACGTTGCCGAAGCGCACGGCCGCGTATCGCGTGCCGGGGAAGCGCGCGGTCGCCGCCTCCAGCGCGAACTCGGCGAGCGCCTTGGACGCCCCCATGACCGTCGCCGGCGCGACCGCCTTGTCGGTCGACACGAGCACGAAGCGGGCCACGCCGAGCTCCCCCGCGACGTGCGCCACGACGCGCGTGGCGATCGCGTTGTTGCGCACGGCCTCGACCGGATTGGCCTCCATCAGACCGACGTGCTTGTAGGCGGCCGCGTGGAACACGACCGTCGGGCGGTGCTCGGCGAAGACCTCGCGCATGCGCTCCTCCTCCTTGCAGTCCGCGAGCACCGCCGAGAGCATCGACGAGGACACGTGGCGCTCGTCCTCCAGCTCGCGCTGGATCGAGAAGAGGTTGTCCTCGGCGTGGTCGAGCAGCACGATCCGGTGCGGCTCAACGCGGGCGATCTGGCGGCACAGCTCGCCGCCGATCGACCCGCCCGCCCCCGTCACGAGCACCGTCTCGCCGGCCAGATACGCGCCGACGCGCTCGAGCTCCATCTGCACCGGCTCGCGCCCGAGCACGTCCTCGACGCGCACCTCGCGCATCTGGCGCGCCAGCGCGCCGCGCGTCTGCAGCAGCTCGAACACCGTCGGCAGCGTGCGCACCGGTATGCCGCGCGTGCGGCACTCGCGCACGATCCGCGCGCGCGTCGACCCCGGCGCGGAGGGGATCGCGATGATCACTTCGTCGGGCGAGGTGGCGTCGAGGACGCGCGGCAGGTCGCCTTCGGTGTTGCCGCGCACGCGCACCCCGTCGATTCGCAGGCCGCGCTTGCTCGGGTCGTCGTCGACGAAGCCGACCGGCGCGAGGCCTAGCCCGCGATTGCGCACGATCTCGCGCAGCACCAGCCGCCCGCCGTCGCCCGCGCCGGCGATCAGCACGCTGCGCTGCCCCTTGCGCCCGCCGCGAAACGCCGCCAGCGGGCGGCGCTCGTAGATCGAGCGAACGACCGCGCGCACGCCGACCAGCAGCACGAGCGCGAGCAGCGCGAACAGCACGATCACGCCGTTGGGCAGCGCGACGGCCACCGTGCTGCGGTAATGGTGCACCGGGCGGAAGACCTCCACGGCGACGACCGCCAGCAGCACGATCGCCGCCACCGCCCGCGCCACCGCCTCGTAGTCGCGCTGGCCCGAGTAGCGCCAGCGCCGCTGGTACACGCGCGCCAGCACGAGCACCGGAAGACTCCCCGCCAGCACCCACCAGATCGTGCGTTCGCGCAGGTGCTCGTAGTAGCCGGTCGGGCCGTGCTCGAAGCGCAGCTGAAAGGCGAGGTAGTACGCGAGCGCGACCAACACCCCGTCCACCGCGAGCTGCAGCAGCGCGTGACGGTGCAGGGGAAAGGCCGCCGAGCGGATCCGTCGGCGCATTGTCAGGGATTGTAAGCGCCCTCGGGCGCTCAGGCGCCTTGGGCGCCGGCGTGCACGGGCGAGAGCAGAAGGTCCACGAGCACGCGCGGATCGCGCCGCACGCGGTTCTCCGCGATCGCCGGCCTGCGCCCGTCCAGCTCGAGCTGCGCGGCCGCGCCGAGCCGGCGCATGCGCCCTTCGGCGATCAGTCGCTCGTCGACCGCTCCCGGGCGGCCCTCGAAGGTCGTGTACACGGGCACCCCGAGCGCGACCGCCTCGCGGTTCATCGTGCCCCCCGCCGAGATCACCAGGTCGCAGTAGGCGATCAGCGACTGCGCGTCGATCGCGCGCTCGGGCACCACGAAGCCCGGCACCTCGACCAGCTCCGCGCGCTGGGAATCCACGCGCGGGAGCACCACCGGCTGCACGCCCCGCTGCGCCGCGGCGTCGCGCAGCGCGTCGAGCACCTGCGCGAACAGGTCGTTCTCGAAGCGGTGGTAGAGCGACACCTCCGGCGGGGTTCGCACGACCACGATCGGGCGCCCGCGATCCAGCCCCAGCTCGTCGAGCACGCCGGCGTCCGGCGCGAAGTCGGCCAGGTAGTACTCCTCCTTGAGCCCCTCGTAGCGGTGCACCTTGCCGCGCGCGCCGAAGCGATCCAGCCGCTCAGGCGCGATCGCGTCGGGCACGACCACCGCCGCCGCCAGACGGCAGTTGACGTTGTGCTGCACCGTCGCCCACTCGTAGTCGAACATCGTCGAGCTCGGCACGCGCAGCAGCGCAGCCGCCACCGACACGTCGTTGGAGCCGTGCCCGAGCGCCACGTCGAAGCGCCTGCCCCCGGCGGCCCGCTGCTCGGCGCGCGCCCAGCGCACCAGCGCCGCCGAGCGCGAGACGAGGCCCAGCGCCTTCGCCCCCAGCCGCTCTCCGCGGTGATGGCCGATCGGCGTGTGCTCGATCTGCAAGCGCTCGCACAGCGCGAGCGTCTGCGCGAAGTCGCGCGCGGTCACCCGCACCTCGTGCCCGTCCTCGCGCAGGCGCTCGATCACCGGGCGCATCACCAGGACGTGCGGGCTGTTCGTCAGGTCGATCCACACGCGCATGCGCACGGACGGTATCCGGCGCCCGATATCGTTGCGCGACCCATGCTCGTCCTCGCCTCGATCTCCGAGTCGCTGGTCAACATCGCCTGGCACTTCGTCCGCGACGCCGGCCTGCCGGCCGTGTTCGTGCTGATGGTCGCCGAGAGCGCGTGCATCCCCATCCCCTCCGAGGCGACCATGCTGTTCGCCGGCTTCGCCGTCGCCGACCCGGGGCAGAGCAGCGCCCATCACCACCTGACGCTGTTCGGGATCGTCGCCGCCGGAGTGCTCGGCAACCTCGTCGGCTCGTGGATCGCCTACTGGGTCGGGCGGGCAGGGCGCCTCGAGCTGGTCGAACGCCATGGACACTGGCTGCACGTCAAGCCCAGCCACATCGAGTGGGCCGACCGCTGGTTCGAGCGCTACGGCGCGCCGGCGATCCTGTTCAGCCGGATGCTGCCGATCGTGCGCACGTTCATCTCGTTGCCGGCCGGCGTCGCGCGGATGCCCTTTTTGCGCTTCACGCTGCTGACGCTCGCCGGATGCATCCCGTGGGTGCTCGGCCTCGCGCTGGCCGGCGAAGCGGTCGGCCACGACTGGACGAACCTGCGCAAGGACTTCGAGTACGTCGACTATGCCGTGGTCGTTCTGTTCGCCGCCGCGGTCGCCTACCTGCTCTTCCGTCGCAACCGCGGGCGCGGCGACACAGGCGATCCCGCCCCCGATGCCGCGGCGTAGCCGCTCGCTGTCGCTCGGTCACGCGCTCGCGCTAGGTGTCCTGCAGGGCCCGACCGAGCTGCTGCCGGTCTCCTCCTCGGCCCACACCACGCTGATCCCCTTCCTGCTCGGCTGGCCCTACAGCGGCCTCGACGGGGCGCTGCGCAAGTCCTTCGAGGTCGCGCTGCACGCCGGCGCCGGCGCCGCCCTGGCGATCGACATGCGCGGCGAGCTCGCGCGGGCGGCGCGAGAGCTCGACGGGCGCCGCCTCGGCACGATCGGCCTGTCGCTCGCCCCGCCCGCGGTCGCCGGGCTCGCGCTCGGGCCGGCGATCGAGCGCCGTCTCGGCGCTCCGCGCCCGATCGCCGCGGGGCTCGCGCTCGGCGGCCTGGCCATGGCGATCGCCGACGCGCGAGCAGCCGAGGGGCGCGGGCAGGAGGACGCGGGTCCTGCCGACGGGTTCGCGCTCGGGCTCGCCCAGGCCGTCGCGCTCGTTCCCGGCGTCTCGCGCTTTGGCGCCACGCTCACGACGGCGCGGGCCCGGGGGTTCTCGCGCTCGGACGCGCGGAGCCTCTCCTGGCACGGGGCGCTGCCGGTGATGCTCGGCGCGAGCGCGCTGAACGGCGCGCGCCTCGCGCGCCGCCGCCCTGCGGCCGGCACCGTTGCGCCGCTCGCCGCCGGC
>JAXDGQ010000282.1:0-5079 GCA_034664965.1 Solirubrobacteraceae bacterium
CCCGCCTTTGGTATCGGATGGATCGCTGGGCCCCGACCTGCTGGCGCCCTGCTCCGGGCCCTCCTTGCCGCTGCCGTCTGAGCGCAGAGACTTGCCGCGATTGTCCTCGGCGGACGACGAGCGGTCCCGGTGACCTGCTGCCGAGCCGTCGCCGGTGCCCTCGGGTCGGCCCGCGCGTCCGTTTTGGTGAGCGCGGCCGGCCTGCCCGCCCCGGCTGATTCGCAGGCTGGAAGGGGAGACGAGCGCGACGGCCCTCGCCGCCGGCTGGCGCTTCGCGGTCGAGGGGGCGGGGGCTGCGGAGGAGGTTCGGTGCGCCGCGGGCCGGTCGCCTGGGCCGTGGACGACGCTCGCCCCCGTCGCGACTGCGCCGGCGGTGACAGCCACGACCGCTCCCTTCAGCAGCAGGCCCGTCACGCCGGCTGCTGCGCCGCCGGAGGAGAGCTCGGCGATCCGTTCGGCGGTCGGGCCGGCGGTGTCGGCGCCGCGCGCCGCCCACTCCAGCAGGGGGGGCGGGGTCAGCGCGGCGGCGGCGCTGCGCAGGGACGCCCGGGCGCGATACAGCAGCCCGCGCAGCGCGCCCTCGGAGATGCCGAGCACGCTGGCCACCTCGTCATGGCTCTGCCCGTCGACGGCTGTCAGGAAGATCGCCTGCTGCTGCATCTGTGGCAGGGCCGCCATATCGGTGAGCGCCTCGTGCACGGCCATCTTGCGCTGGAGCTCTGACTCTCCCGCGAGCGCGGCCTTGGCCTGCATCGCCTCGGTCAGCTCGCTGTGGTCATCAGCCGCGCCGCGCATCGCGTTGATGGCGGCGTTGTGCACGATGCGATAGAGCCACGGGCGCACCTCGCGCACCTCCGTCCCGCGCGCAAAGGCCATCCACGCCTGCAGGAAGGCCTGCTGCAGCACGTCCTCGGCGCGCGCGTCTGACAAGCGCATGCCGCGGCAGTAGCGCAGCAGCTGGCGTCGGTATCGGTGCACCAGCGCCTCGAAGGCGCGCTCGTGGCCCTCTCCCGCCAGCCCGGCCAGCCGCTGGTCGGATTGGGCGGAGAGCAGGCGGATCGAGATCCTCGGGCTCATCGTCTAGGTCCCATCTCGTCCATCCAGACGCCAAATCCAGTCAAACCTTGCAACGCTGGACGAACTGACCCCGGATGCGAAGAGGAGCGGCCCGCCTGGACCGCCCCTCGTCGCGCCCTCCCGTCCTCGGTCCGGCTACTGGTTGAGCTCCACCTTCTCCCAGACGGCGCCGGCGCTGCTCACGCGCAGCTCCGCCTCGCGGACGACCGCGCCCGACACGAGCGCCGCCGACGTGCAGCCCGCGGCCTGCTGCTGTGGCGCGTCGTCATCGCCGTCGTCGTGCCTGGAGACGTCGTCGCCCTGCTGGCCGTCGCCGGGACCCGAGCTCGACTGCCCGCCGTCTGGGCGGTCGTCTCCCTGGTCGCCGTGGCCGTCGCTCGCGGCGCTGGCCATCGCCGAGGCGCACTCGATCTCAGTGCCTTCGGTGACCTTCCCGCTGACCGTCGAGCCGTCTTTCAGCGTGATCGTCAGTGTGCCGTTGGTGAACGATGCAACCGTCCCGGCCGTCTCGTCGGTGGGCCCAGCCGGCTGGGTGGGCGACGGCGAGCTCGTGCCGCTGGCGGGCGCGGAGCTCGTGACCGCGCCGAAGCGGACGATGTGCGCGTGGCGGTGATGGCGCTTGTGGTGGACGCCGTGGTGGGCCTCATGACCGCGCTGGTGCTCGCCCTGATTCGCCGCGATCGCGGCGCCCGGGACGGCGAGCGCCGTCAGCGCGGCTGCGGTGATGATCATGTGTCTCATCTCGATGCCTCCTTCGACCGAAATCGGCGGCCGGTTGGGGTGGAATGGCAGTGAGACACGCGCGAAGCGGGGAACTTCACGCGCCTGGATCAAATGTCCGCGAACATGGGCCCGTGCAGACGCGGCCCGAGGCGGTGATCTTCGACAACGACGGCCTCCTGCTCGACACCGAGGAGGCCTGGACGCGCGCCGAGCAGAAGCTGTTCGCCGGCCTCGGGCGCGAGTTCACGATGGAGCACAAGCGGACGCTGATCGGCTCCTCGCGCTCGCTCGCCGCGAGCAAGCTCGAAACGATCCTGCGACGGCCCGGGGACGGGGAGGCGCTGATGGACGAGCTGCACGAGCTGGTCATGGAGGAGGCGCTGCAGGGGGTGGCGCCGCGACCCGGTGCCAAGCGCCTGCTCGCGCGACTCGCCGACGCGGGCATCCCGCTCGCCGTCGCATCGAACTCAGAGCGCGCGTTTCTCGAGCGCACGCTGTCTGGAGCCGGACTGCTGCACGCCGGTCCCTTCGCGGCGGTCGTGTCGGCCAACGACGTCGAGCATCCCAAGCCCGCACCCGACATCTATCTCGAGGCGTGCTCTCGCCTCGGTGTCGAGCCGGCTCGCGCGGCAGCGCTCGAGGACACGCCGATCGGCGTCGCCTCCGCCGCCGCGGCGGGGATGTTCGTGATCGGCGTGCCCTACTTCGCCGGCACGCCGATCGCCGGCGCGAGCCTGCTCGCCGACAGCCTGGCCGACCCCGCGGTGGCCCGGGCGCTCGGCCTGCGACCCGGCGCCGGCGGCTAGGTGCGGCTACTGGCCGTCAAGCGACGTCCGGCGCCAGCGATGAGACGGTCGCCAGCATCGCGCCCGCTGCGGCGAACGAGGCCGCGAGTTCGGCCTGGGCGGCTCGCGCCCTGCCGCCGAGCCTCGCGGCGCGCGCACGAAGCCATGCGAGTGACCGCGGCTCCCCGCAGCGCTCGCGCCAGCCTTCGAGCACGCGCTCGAGTCGCTCCTGCTCGGCCACCGTTGCCAGCACCTCGACCTGGCCGCCGCCCTGCTCGGTGGGGCCCAGTCGCACGAGGTACAGCTCGCCAGTGTCGCTGACCCAGGCCGCGCGATGCAGCGGGCCATGAGCGTCCTCTCGCCACCACAGGCCGACGTCGCGCTCGCGCGACTTGACCCGGCGGGGATCTGCTCTGTAGAAGGCTGTGAGCGTCTGGTAGCGCTTGCAACGCGCGCCGCGCCGCTCGCCGGTGTTGGTCTGTCTCATGCGACACCACCCGAAGGTCGAGGAGGGAGCTTGTGCGACCAAGCTTCCTCGCCGCGCCTTAACGCCGGCTTAGTGCGCTGGAAGAGTTGCCTGCGGGCGAGCGCCTTCGGCGCCCAGAGGTCCCCGGTCCAAGCGGGCCGGTGACCTCTGGGGATCGCGCAAAGGCGATCAGCCGTTCAAACGCTTCTTCAGTGCGCTCGCCGACGAGAACTTCGCAGCCTTGCTGGCGTTGATGTTGATCGTCTCTCCGGTCGACGGGTTGCGTCCCTGCCGCGCAGCACGGTGGCTGACGCTGAACTTGCCGAACCCGGCAAGGGCGACCTCACCCCCGGCGGCCAGTTCGTCGGAGACCACCTCAATAACGGTCTCCACCACCTGTCGGGCCTGGCTGGCGGCCAGTCCGTTTCGACTGGCGACCTGCTCGGCCAGCTCGTTCTTGGTCATACCACTCCCTTCTCGGGTGTCGTTACTGCGAGCAGGCTAACCGTTGGGGAGGACGACGAGGCGAGAAAACACGGGGGATGCGTCCCGTGAAAGCCCTAATTTCCGGGGAAGTCGAAGCGACTGGCGGCCGCGAGCGGCTCGCCGGGCGGCTCTGGCAGGGCGCTCGCTGGTCCCTCTGGCGCCGCCGGCTGGCCTCTGCGTGCCAGTGATCCGGCAGCGCAGGCGGCCCAGATGGCCGCCAGCCAAGCCCCGCAGGCAAGGCCCACGTGCGCCCAGACGAGCTGCGTCGGCAGGTGCGTCATGTACTGGTCCAGGCCGACCGCGCCCTGCAGCGCCAGCAGCACGCAGAGCACGGTCAGCGAGCGCTGGACGAGCGGTCGCGCCCGCCTGCGCCGCGCCATCCACCAGACGGCGACAGCGGCTAGGCCGAAGGCCAGCGCGATCTCGCCGTGGCGGTGGATGACGAAGTCCATCGTCCCCCGCCCGTCGAAGCTCAGACGGTTGATCTTCTGCCCGGGCGAGCCGCCCGCGTGCGGACCGGCGGCCGTCGCGGCCGTGCCCGCGAAGATCGTCAGGGCGCCGAGGGCGACCAGCCAGCGCAGCGACAGGATCAGGCTGCGGTCGGGGGCGGTCGCGGCACGCGCCCGCGAAGTAGCGCCGTTGCGCGCGCGCAGGCCTCCCCCCCCGGCGCGCGCGGATCCGGCCGCCTCGCCGCCGCTCGACGAGCTGGTCGTTGCGGCGCCGGTGCCTGCTCCGCCCGCGCGCCAGGCCAGCAGCGCGGCGGCGAGCAGGATCAGCATCGAAAGCGCGAAGTGGCCCATCACCCAGCCGTAGTCCAGCGCCCCGCGCACGGTGAAGCCCCCGAGCACCGCCTGGCCGACCACGCCGAGCGGCAGCAGCGCGCCGAGCCACATCAGGTCGCGCCGGTAGGGGCGGCGGCGCAGCGCCAGCACCCACGCGGCACCGGCGGCGATCGACACCGGCACGGTGATCATGCGGTTTGAGAACTCGATCACGGCGTGCGTGTTCAGCGGCGGATAGGCGTTGCCGTAGCACTTGGGCCAGTCCGGGCAGCCCAGCCCGGAGCCCGTCAGGCGCACGGCGGCGCCGCTGAGCACGATCAGGGTGAGCGCGCCGAGCGCGACATACGCGGTGTAGGCGTACTGCTGCGGCGTGACCGTGTAGCCGTTGGTGCGCGCGCGCAGACGCTCGAGCCTGGACTTCATCGCCCTAAGTCTGCCAAGTTGCGCTCACCGGTCCGCCGGACGGCGTGTCTGGATGCGCGGGCGCCCGATCGCAGCGCCGGATGCCGCGCCGGTCCGCCGTCGCGGCCAGCTCAGCGACCGGCGAGCCAGCGCTCGGCGTTCTCGTCGTGCAGCTCGCGCAGGATGTCCTCGAGGCTGCGCGTGAGCGCCCAGCCGGGGTAGTCGTGGGCGAACGGGCGCACGTCGCTGATCCACCAGCGATGGTCGCCGACGCGGTTCTGATCGCTGAGCGTCCATTGCAGCTCGCGCCCGGAGATCCGCTGGCAGAGCTCGATCGCCTCGAGCATCGAGCAGTTGC
>JAXDGQ010000283.1:0-5306 GCA_034664965.1 Solirubrobacteraceae bacterium
CCGAGCTCGCCGCGGTCGCGCACGTGGTCGACCAGCACGTTCGGCAGCGGCGCGTCGAGGTCGTTGGCGCCGTCCACGCCGAGCAGGCGCGTGATCGTGCGCTCGACCGACACGGTCGTCTTGCCCGCGATCTCCTCAGAGACCTGACCGGCTATCTGCGACGCCGCGGCCCGGCACTCCGCGACCAATCCAAGATCAATATTTAGCTTGCCCATTGCATCCCCGCGCTCTCACTTGATGTCGCGCACGATCGGGAACGGGATGACCTCGCGCAGCGTCTCGCGTTCGGTGAGGATCATGATCAGCCGGTCGACGCCCATGCCGCCGCCGGCCGTCGGCGAGTAGCCGTACTCGATCGCCCGCGCGTACTCCTCGTCGTTGGGGTGCGGCACGTCCTCGTCGTCGGCCATCCGCCGCTTGCGCTGGTCGACGAAGCGCTGCCACTGGTCGACCGGGTCGTTGAGCTCGGTGTCGCCCGAGACCATCTCGATGCCGCCGATCACCGCGTCGAAGTGCTCGGCCAGCTCCGGGTGCTCGGCGTGCGGCTTGGTGATCGGAAACGGCTCCAGCGGGAAGTCGAAGACGTGCGTCGGCTGGATGATCGTCGGCTCGATCAGCTTGCTGTAAACAGCCAGCACCAGCTCCGCCCACGTCGTCGCCGGGTGCACGCGTTCCTCCAGCGCCTCCTGCATCCGCTTGGTCACCGCCTCGCGGTTCTCGTCCATGAAGTCGATGCCCACCTTCTCCAGCATCTCCTCGCGCATCGTCGTCCGCTTCCACGGCTTGGCCAGGTCGATCGTCTGGCCGTTTCGCTGTACCGTCGTGCGTCCGAGCACGCGCTGGGCGACGTCGCGGAACATCTCTTCGGTCGCCGTCGCCACGTCGTAGTAGTCGGCGTAGGCGAACATGAACTCGATGATCGTGAACTCCGGGCTGTGCTTCGGCGAGATGCCCTCGTTGCGGAACACCTTGCCCATGTCATAGACGTTCTCCAGGCCGCCGACGATGCAGCGGTTGAGAAACAGCTCCACCGAGATGCGCAGGTACAGGTCGCGGTCCAGCGCGTTGTGGTGCGTCGTGAACGGGCGCGACCCCGCGCCGCCCGCCAGCGACTGCAGCGCCGGCGTTTCCACCTCGACGAAGTTGCGTTCGTCCAGCCAGTTGCGGATCGCCGCCACGATCCTCGCGCGCTCGACGAACAGCTCGCGCGTGTCCTCGTTGGCGATCAGGTCAAGCTCGCGATAGCGATAGCGCGTGCCTGTGTCGCCGAGGCCGTGGTGCTTGTCCGGAGGCGGGCGCAGCGTCTTGGTCAGCAGCGTGCACTGCTCTACCGCCAGTACCAGTTCGCCGCGCTTGGTCTTGTAGATGTGTCCCTCGACGCCGACGATGTCGCCGATGTCCAGGCTCATCACGCGGTCGTATGCCTCCTGCCCGAGATCCGCCAGGCGCACGACGATCTGCAGCTTTCCCGACAGGTCGCGCAGGTCGATGAACGACGTCTTCGGGTGCTCTCGGCGGGAGATCACCCGGCCGGCCACGTGGTAGCGCAGCTCGGGGTGCCCGCCCTCGCTCAGCTCCTCCGCGCGGTGGGCCTCGTTGACGTCCTTGATCAGCGTGCGGTCGCGCACCAGGCTGACGTGCGGATAGGGGTCGATCCCCTCCGCTCGCAGCCGCTCCATCTTCAGCCGGCGCTCGTCGATTTCCACGACGCCGTTCGGCGTCGTGTCCTGCTCCTCAACCGCTGCTTTGCTGCGCTCCTGCTGTTGTCCTGATGCGGACATCGTCAGACGATCCTCCCAAAGTGGTTTCGCTTGTCAAGCGATCGAGCAGGATCGAGCGGTATGTCCCGCGGGGTCCCGCGACCGCCGACTAGGCCATCGGCAGCGACATGCCCGCCGGTTTTCGCTCGTCCTCGGATGGGGGGACGGAGGCGGGCACGGCAACCGGGGCAGCTGCGCCGACCTCTACGAGCGGCAGCGCTGCAAGGGGCATCGGGGCCATCGCGATCAGCCCGCGCGCGACCTGGCGGATCGCCTGCGAGGCGGCGTCCTCGGGATCCTCGACGACCAGCGGCACGCCGCTGTCGGCGTGCTCGCGCAGCGGCATCGTCAGCGGCACCCGCCCGAGCAGCGGCACGTCGAGTTCGTCGGCCAGCTCCTGGCCGCCGCCCTCGCCGAAGATCGCAAAGCGCTCGCCCGACGGCGTCGTGAAGGAGGACATGTTCTCGACGATCCCGCCGATCTCCAGGTCGACCTTGTCGGCCATCTGCGCGGCGCGGCGGGCCACCTTCTGCGCCGTCGCCTGCGGCGTCGTCACGATCAAGAACTGCGCTTGGGGAAGCAGCTGCGCCAGCGTCATCGACACGTCGCCCGTGCCCGGAGGCAGGTCGACCAGCAGGTAGTCGAGCGCCCCCCAGTCGACATCCTGCAGGAACTGCGTAAGCGCCTTGTGCAGCATCGGGCCGCGCCACACCACCGCCGCGTCCTCCTCGACGAAGAAGCCGATCGACATCACCTTCACGCCGTGCGCCTCCAGCGGAATGATCTTGCGCTCCGCCGAGACCGGCGGGCGCGTCGAGCCCAGGCCGTACATGCGCGGGATCGAGTAACCCCACACGTCGGCGTCGAGCACGCCCACGCGCTTGCCTTCGCTTGCCAGCGACGCCGCCAGGTTGGCCGTCAGAGTCGACTTGCCCACGCCGCCCTTGCCCGAGCCGATGCAGATCACGTTGGACACCTGCGCCAGCGCGCCCTGAGGCAGGCTGGCGCGGCCCAGCTTCTGCTGCAGCGCCTGCTTCTGCGTGTCCGACAGAACGTCGAAGTAGACGTTTGTGTGCGTGACGCCGTCCAGCGCCGTCACCGCCTCGGCGACCGCCGTCTGGAAGTGGCCCTTGATCGGACAGCCCGGAGTCGTCAGCGACACCGTCACGTCGGCCACGCCGTTGTCGCTCACGTCGATCGAGCGCACCATGTCCAGCTCGACGATCGAGCGGTGCAGCTCGGGGTCGATCACGACCTCCAGGGCCTTCATGATCTCGTCGCGCGTTGGCATACCGGGCCATTGTGACAAACCGCGGGTCTCGGACAGGAGGGCGGGCTTGGGGCCGGGCGTTTAAATGACTCGCGGGGCGATGGGGACCGCCCCGCGAGTCGAGGGAGGAGAGGGTGCTACTACTGCCGGCGGGATATGAGGCCGGCAGACTTTCCCGATGACCGCCTTCGATGGCGGTCCCCCGGTCTCTCCGAGCCGGGCGGGGGAAGCTGGTGTGTCGCCTAGACCAGGCTGAGCACGCGATCCTGGACGCGGTTGGCGAGCTCGGGCACTTTGTTGGCCAGCTCGTTGCCGTTGTCCTCGAGCTCTGAGACCGTTTTCTCGATCTCCCGGCGGCGCTGGCGCAGTTCACGCTCGACGCGCACGCGCGCTTTGCGCACCTCGCGCTCGAGGCGGTTGCGGGCGGTCGCGCCGCGACGCTCGAAGCGGCGCAGCTGAGCCTGGGCCTTGGTGCTCGTGGAGTAGGTCGAGATCGTGTCGCTGACGTTGGAGACGATCCGGTCGCGGGCGGTCAGGGCAACGCCGACCGGGATCAGCACGGCCCGCTCGGCGTAGTTGCCGAACACGCCTGCCGTCTCGCGTGTGGCGGTTTCGGCCTGACGGACGGCCGACTCCGTCTGGTGCACTGCGCGCGTGCGCGCGGCCTTGGCGTTGCTCGCTTTGACCTGCGTGGCGCTGCGCGTGCTCGCGCGGCGGGCGCTCGCGACTTTTTTGCGGGCGGGTTTTCTAGCTTTCGCCGGTTTGGCGCCAGCTTTGCTGCTGCGGGGTGAAGTGGTTTTGGCGGTGGCCATCTGGAGGTGGTCTCCTCTTCTTCCTCGCCTGTGCGAGGAGGTGCGGGTTTGCTCTGTCGGTCTTCGATACCCGTTTTTCAGGATCGAACACCTGTTTGTAACCCGTCCCTGGAGGTTTGTTACAACCGGATGCTACCACGACGCAAAGACGCCGTCTCCACCGGCTGTTTTCGCACGTCAGCTTGTAACAGGAGGAACGTGCGTTCGTGTGTGCGGATCGCCACGTACGTCCGTTCGCGCCAGCCACAGCGCCGGATCGCCGAGCTCCTGTGAGCTCGGCAGCTGCTCCGGTCCGCTCCACACGCGCGCCAGCGCCTGCGGGCCGCCCTGCGCGACGACGGCGTCGCAGAAGCGGCGCCCGACCTCGTACTGGCGCAGCTTCATCTCCAGGCCGAGCAGCTTCTCGAGCACGCGCCATGGCAGCCCGCGCGACTCGCGCCGGCGGTTCATCGCCCGGCGCAGCGCCGGCAGCGACGGCAGCGCCTCGGCGCCGACGGCGTCCATCGTGTGCTCGGCGTGCCCCTCGATCAGCGACATCACCGCCTGCATGCGCTCGACCAGCGCCCAGCGATCCTCTCCGAGCGTCAGCCGCAAGAACTCGCCACGGCGGGCTCGCTCGGCCATCTCGCGCAGGTCGGCCGGGTCGGGCAGGTTGGGCATGCGCCGCCAGGCGGGCGTTCCATCGTCCTTTGCGTGCCCGTTGTCCTCGCCGTTCCCGCCGCCGCCGATCGACACCTGCAGCCCGTCGATCAGCTCTTGGAGCATCCCGCCGAGGTGCGCGCGCAGCCACGGCGCACCGGTGAACTGCACGGCGTGGGTGATCTCGTGGATCGTCACCCACAGGACCAGCTCGTCGCGATCCACCGAAAGGCTTCGCGCCGCGATCGCCAGGTTCGGCGCCAGCAGCAGCAGGCGCGGCGTCACCGAGTCGTCGAGCAGCGCCAGGTCGTACTGGCCGAGCACCCGCTGGGAGAGCACGCCGGTCAGCGCGCCGACCTGCGCGCCCAGCAAAAAGCCCGAGGCCATCCGCAGCGGCCCGGCCAGCGGCCCCGCGCCCTCGCCGATGCGCTCGCTGAGCCCGCTCAGCATCGGGCGCATCGTGCTCAGGTTCGCGGCGATCCACGCCGAGCGATCGACGGCCTCCAACGGCGGTAGCGCGCTCGGCACGCCCAGGCCGCTGTACTCGCTCACGCGATTGGCGAACTCGTACGCTCGCGGCTGCACCGACGCGGCCCGCACGCCCCCGGCGGGCGGCGATCCTGCCACCCGCTCGCCGATCCGCTGCGCTGCGCGCCAATCGATCGTGTCCACTGACAAGAGCGTAGCCGGGGTGGCTCAGCTCTCCATAAGGATGCAGGGCGGCGTAGCGACATTGCCGGGGCGTCGGGCAGCGAGGGGCGCGGGGAGGGCAGCGAGGGGCGCGGGGGAAGGCAGCGAGGCGCGCGGGGGAGGCAGCGAGGCGCG